>CAXGOF010000253.1:0-1513 GCA_964011335.1 uncultured bacterium | reverse complement strand
GCGTTTTCGCGTCTGCCGATTCGGGAACCAACCTCGCCCAGTAGCTATAGCGCCGACAAGTACTGGTCCAACCGCTGACCATTCATTGCAAATGTTGTTTTGATGCGCTCGGCCTCTTGCTTGATTTCATCAATGTTCACAGCGTCGCCTACTTGAATTACGCCTACCATAGCCATGACGACATGAGGGTCGCACTGGTAGACATAAACTCCTTCGGTATCCAACGTAATGCTTATATCTTGGCTCATCTCTCCCGCCCATGGATTGGCGCCGGCCGGTATCATTGACGCAATCGAGGCCGCGTTATGAGCAAGATCAGTCGCCTTAAAATGGATAGTGTCGCCAACAGAAACTTTGATGACAGCGGGTTCAAATACCATACTGCCGCCGGGTCCCGAATTTAGCATTTTCACGTCGTGCTCCGAGCCTTCGGACAGTGCCACCTTTTCCAATTGCACAACAGCAGGCGCCATCGCTACGGCAGGAGCCGATTCGGTGTTTGCGGATCTAGCTAGCGTGCCCGCGGGCTTTAAGCGTTCACTGATTTCTTTTTCGGTACCTGGAGGTAATGCGTTCACCGCAAAAACACTCAAAACAATGGCTAAACCCGGCACCGTATACAAAAGACGTCTCAATCAAGTTCTCCTAGCTAACTGTTTGACCTTAAAAGCGTGCTCAAGAACGACCTTGAACCTCTGTTATCGCTGGTGCCGCCGATTCTGCAATGTGCAAATTCTTGTTTATAAACGTCACCGGACTGCCAAAGCGGATTCGCTTTGGCCACAGATTATAGCCTTACCCTTACGTGGCGTCGAATAACTCACGCCCAATTAACATGCGCCGAATTTCACTGGTACCCGCGCCAATTTCGTAGAGCTTAGCGTCACGCAGCAACCTACCCGCCGGATAGTCATTGATATAACCATTGCCCCCCAACGCCTGAATAGCTTGCAGCGCGTGTTGAGTGGCTCGCTCGGCGGCATAAAGTATGCAGCCTGCGGCATCAATTCGCGTGGTTTTGTCGTTATCACACGCACCCGCCACCGCGTAAACGTATGCGCGCGCAGCATTCGTTTCAGTATATAAGTCGGCTAACTTGCCCTGCATAAGTTGGAATTCGCCAATCGGGCGACCAAACTGTTTGCGTTCTTTAAGGTAGGGTGCCACCAGATCTAAACAACCGCGCATGATGCCCAATGGGCCGCCAGCCAACACCACGCGCTCATAATCGAGACCACTCATAAGAATACGCACGCCTTCACCAACACGGCCAAGAATTTGTGTTTTGGGTACGCGACAGTCTTCAAAAATCAGCTCCGCCGTATCGGAACCCCGCATACCCAACTTGTCTAGCTTAGTCCCAGTGCTAAAACCTGTATGCGACTTTTCGATTAGGAATGCGGTAATGCCCTTCGAGCCCAACTCAGGATCAACTGTAGCGTAAACAACGAGCACATCTGCTTGGGGACCGTTAGTGATCCACATCTTGCCCCCATTTAAAATGTAGCCATCG
>CAXGOF010000252.1:0-1535 GCA_964011335.1 uncultured bacterium | reverse complement strand
GGATGCAGGGTAACCATGCGAATACGTGCGATACCCTCAATGTGCTCAATCGCGTCAAGCAAACTAGCCAATGACGGGCGACCGACTTTAGGCAAATCACGACCATAAGAATCAATCGTTTGTCCAAGCAAATGTACCTCAGTAACACCACCTTCAGCCAAGCGCGTAATCTCGTCAAGAATAGTCTCCTGTGGACGCGACTCCACCCGCCCGCGCACGCTTGGAACAATGCAATAAGTGCAGTTCATATCGCAACCTCGCATCACCGCAACGTGAGCCTGATAACCAGGGACGCGTCCTGCCAAGTCGCGCTCTTGTTCATCGACGACTTCTTTAGCCTCACCGAGAACGCAGACTCGCTGTTCACCACCTTCTACCTTTGCAACCAAGTCGGGTAGCTTAGGGAAATGTCGCGAGCCGCAAACAATATCAACATGAGGTTCGCGGTCGAACAATTCTTCGCCTTCACGATCAGCCATGCAGCCAATAACCGCGATAACAATGGACGGGTCATTTTTTTTCAAGCGACGCAACTCACCCAGCAAACCATGCACTCGCTCTTCAGCATTTTCACGCACGGAACAAGTGTGAAACATGTGCAATTGCGCTTGGTCAGCGTCCTCGGATTCCACCCAACCTCGCTTAATAAATGCTGCACGAATTAATTCGCCGTCATAGAAATTCATCTGACAGCCAAAAACTCGAAGGTGAAAGCTACGGGGCATTAGTAACTAGAAACCGTTTCTAATTCTGGGATTCCACAACCAGGACCAGGAGCGAAAATCTCTTCCGAATCAAATTCGAGACCGGTCTCTTCTTCGATTTCGAGTGCGGGGTAACGCGCAACCGCACCATCACCACGCATGTAAATGATTGCCGAACGATGAACCCATTCACTATCCGAAGCAATGGTTATTGAGCCAGGGCTTCGGTTTAGTGCTTTACGCACACTGCTGTCGCCATCCATTGTAAAACCAGCATACGAAATAACGTTTGGTTCGCCGTAAGCGCCAATCGGCCCATCTAGGTAATCAACTATATCAAGGTCCTTCTCCATAACGATTTCTTCGAAAGGAAGGGACGGGCTGAAATACACATCCGCGTTCTTCTGCGTGTGCTCAAATATTTTAGCACGCCACGGAGCCAACAAGAATTCTGGTCCGTTTTCACGAGGCCAAACAGTGCCACCGCCATTTGTGCGATACATGACTAAATCCTGAAACATTTTGGTCATGTTGCGTTCCGAGGCAGTCATTTTGGCACTGTCAAGAGCCTTATTTATTGCTGGCATCAAAGCCGCAGAGAGAATACCGATGATAACTAACACCACCATCATCTCCATGAGAGTAAAGCCCTTGCGGCTCAAAGAAGCGAGTTTTGAATTCATTATGTACCTTGTGAGTAGTCCGTAGCGTAAGCGACCTGCTCTGGAGTGAGCTCATCGAGGCCGAGCCCCATTGAGTCGAGCTTAATCTTAGCAATTTCTTGATCAAGCTCTTCAGGAAGTTCGTGAACACCTTTAGCAAGATCAGCGC
>CAXGOF010000251.1:0-1552 GCA_964011335.1 uncultured bacterium | reverse complement strand
GACGGCGCTTATAAATCTCATCAGACTCAGCCGGAGCCCCGCGCAAAAATTCTGGCGTAATTAAAAACTGACGCTCTTCATGTAATGGGCGAAACCCAGAAATGTCGAGGTCCAAGAATTGTTGCATGTCAAAGCCTTCTTCACGAAAGACTAATTTATAGCAGCGGGCTGCCTCTTCATTCAACTCAACCCCAGGGCCTAACAGCGGCAACTTAAAGGCTTGTAATTTAGCGCGTTGCTCATCGGTCAGTTCTCGGTACACAGCAAGTGGTGCTGCATCATGTGGAAGCCAGGCAACATTTTCTTCACCAACTACCGACTTCACGAAATGTGTAGCAGCACGATTCCATAAGAAGGATTGGTAAGCGAACAGGTGAATCGTTTTCTCACGTGACGCAATGCCCCGCTCAATCGCGCCAACGAAATCATCGCCATTTTGATGTAAAAATTCAAATGCTGATGAACCGCGGCGATGCTTAGTGTAACTGACTAACTCTTCCCAGTTACCCCAACGACGCTGAATGCCCTTCTTGAATGTCTCAATAACATCGGGCCCGTAAGGAGACGGCGCCGCCAACATTGCACGTAAAGCCAACTCGGGTCGGCCTTTCAACAACTGGCGCACCACGAAACCTTGGCCGTGGCGTAGACAACCGAAGCGTTGGTCATCAAAGTAATTGGGAATATGCAGTTTGTTCAACTCGAGCATATTCACCCGCAAGCGCCGCATGTCATCGGCTTCAAGATCGCGCACAACAATTTCAAACGAGTTACCCTCGCTGTCAGTCGACTCGACGTGACGATTAGTTTTGCCTAATAGGCGAATCGTCAAGGACTGATCGCGAAAGCTGACAGTTTTGCCACCCTCAACCGTCATCACCTGTGAAGTGATACCATCTTTGTCTTTCAAACCGGCATACTTGACATTAGCGCGCTCAACGCCGGCACCTTTCGCCAAAATATCGGCGGCCTCGAAAGTGGTTAGTCCCTTTTTAGTAATACGATAAATCGTGAAATTGCCGCCCATATGGGGCAGGGAGTCGTCGTTTAGCAATTCGCTAACACGGAAATCATTTACGGTGCGTTTTAATCGCATGGGTCATTTACATTATGCAGTGGTGACGGGAAATATCGTCAGGCATATTATAGCCAAATACCCATTTGCTGCTGATTATTACCGTGGGCGCCGTCCCTGCCACTGCTCAGCGCTCGATATTAATTACCCCATGGCCCAACACGTGCCTCGCGCCACTTAGCCAAGTTACGCAAAGTTACCCGTAAATCTTTCGGGTAAGGCGCTTCGATATGCAACATCTCGTCGCTACTAAACTTAGGAAGGCTAACGGAATACGCATGCAGAGTTAAATGATCGATTAGCGGCTTTTCGGGGCGCCCTGCTTTCGGTCGATAGTCGCGTTTAATTTCCGACAACATAAAACTTTCAGCACCACCATAACGTGGATCGACCACCAACGGGTGACCCACTGATGACATGTGAACGCGAATCTGATGCGTGCGCCCAGTCTTTGGGCGCGCCTCAATTAAAGTGTAG
>CAXGOF010000250.1:0-1558 GCA_964011335.1 uncultured bacterium | reverse complement strand
CGGTAATTACGGGTCAAGCTAGTTTGTACGGTGCCGACTTGGCAGTGGCTATGATTATCGCTACTAGTAAAGCTTCATTGGTTTGCCTGTTTTTCATGCACCTTAAATACGATCGCCCGTTTCACGGCATGATCTTTTTGTTCTCGGTAATGTGCGTCGGGCTATTTTTGGCCTTCGTAGCTCTTGATGCAGAAAGCTATCAAGAGCAGATTAAAGATTACAAGGCTAGCGAAATTGCAGACCAACAACTAGGTGAGTAACCAAATAAGCAGCCTGGGATTGCGAATCTTAATTGCTTCGCTAGCCCCGTTGTTTATAGGTACTATGTTTTGCGGGTGGTATTTCCGGGACATGGGCCCGGCGGGAAGTGCGCCTCCCAATCTCCCTTTATTGCTTATAGCATCAACTCTGCTCCTCGGAGCAGTGAGCTATTTCGCAGAAAAAGGTACGGCGCCTGCCGTTAAAGTGACCTTGTTTTTAGGTGTTATGTTTCTAGTGTGTCAAGCCTTTGCCTGGTGCGACTTGAGTGCCTCTGAAGCGGGCACCAGCGTGCATCCGATGTACGCCTTCAATTTCTACTTAATGACGGCGCTGCACGCGGTACACGTTCTTGGCGGCTTGGCTTACAGCATCGTAAGTTTGCTGTCGTTCAAGAGTGGCGGAGAGGGGCTTATTCAGCGCTTGCGTAATCACGCGGTGTATTGGCATTTTTTAGGGGTGACGTGGGTGGGCATTTTGCTCAATCTGTTTGCCATTCGAGTCCCTAATCCCGAGCAATCCTTCTTGGCGCCTTTGTCTGTAGGTGTATCCGTGTTGTTATTGCTTATTGTGCTAGCGTATCAGGCCATGGCCATCCGCCTGCTTTGGGGGCGCGGAGAAAAAGCATTTGCGTTGTTTTCATTATTATTGCCAGTAGCTTTTTTACATATATGGGCGCGTGGCGAAGAACTTAAAACTCAAAAAACCGCTTTGCGTTGGGGTATAGCCCAAGGACTGTTATTGATTGCATTAATGTTTGCCGGCACCTTGCACCTAGGTCAGTTTGCCAGTAGTTTTGATAAAATCAAGTATTAATGAAACTCAACTCGTTTGAGTTCGGATTACTCACTGGAATCCTTAGGCGCTTAGTTCAAGAGCAGGTTGATGTTAGGCAGTGGCGCAAGCTTGGTGCGTTAGATTGCCCCGAAGGCGATGCTTTAGATATCGGATGTGGTCAAGGCCATGGAATAAGGTTGGCAGTGTCAAAATTTGGTGTCGCTAAAGTCGATGCTTTTGACACCGATGAGCGCATGTTAAAGCGTAGTCGTCTCGCCACGGCCAAGCTAAGAAACATCCAGCTCAGCAATCACTCGGCGACACAAATACCTGCAGGTGACGCCAGCTATGACCTGGTTTTTGACTATCAAGTCTTTCATCATATAGATGATTGGCCTGCGGCCATCCGCGAGGTGCATCGTGTCATGAAACCGAATGCGCAGTTGCTGATTGCCGAGAGCTTGCCAGGCCTAATCGAAGGTTCGTGGTGGGGGAGACACATGGACCACCCGAAAGAAAATCG
>CAXGOF010000249.1:0-1592 GCA_964011335.1 uncultured bacterium | reverse complement strand
CTTGAAGGCTATGGCTTGCGCCATAATGATTCCACACTTGTGATTCTGCATGAAGTAGTTTTGTATGCGCTTGGAAGCGCCGATCCTATTGAAGACAAAGACATCTTTCACTCAGTCAGCATTGGTACTGACTTTGTCGCTAGTTATTTGCGCTTTAGTTCCCATCTGCAAAACGATAAAATACGTTTTACGACTAAAGGGGCGATTTATAAAACCACCGGCAAGCGCTTGGCAGAAGATTATCTTCTGCCCGACAGTAAAGAGCTCTCTAAGCTAGAAATGCTCGAGCGAGAATTTCAGTTTGCGCGTGACACCCGATTAATCGTTGGTAGTGGCGATCGCAACTTTATTATTAGTGAAAAGGGTGAGCAGTTTTTGCGCCGCGACCTGCTCGAAAAGCAACGTCTTATGCTCGATTGGATGATCGAAGAGTATTCTTTGAGCGGAGACATGTCTCACCAAATAAGAATGAGGCGCAGTGCGTTGCTATTCTTGAAAACCTTAGAGCCCGGCCGATGGTATGACGCAATGCATCTGCCATACATCGTGCGTAACCATCACTTTAGCTTGCTTACTAGTGGTCAGGTCTCGCCTCTGCAGAATGGCTCCTTTCCGGTGCGCGCCTCGTCAGACTCAAGAGAGCTGTCATGGAATTTACTCTTATGGCTACGCAAAGACTTGCACTTGCTTGGTATTATTGATCTGGCTTACAACGACAATGGCGTTGTTAGTGCCATGCGTCTGTCAAGTATTGGTAGCGAGTTGCTCGGTCAGCTTAGCCTCAAAGAAAAGCGTAAAACTGGACACCTTGTGGTTAACCCTGATTTCGAGATTGTGTTGTTTCCATCCATCGCATCACACCGTTTGATTTACACACTAGATTGCTTCTGTGATCGTGAACGCACCGATAGTTTGTATCACTTCCGCCTAAATCAACAGAGTGTAGAGCGGGCGCTGTCAGGTGGCTTTACGCATGACGACATTCTCGCGGCACTTACACGCAATTCTCGGACACCCTTGCCGCAGAATGTGTGTTACGAATTACGGTCGTGGGCGAATGCCTAAAGTACCAGCAGGTATCTGGGCGATTGCCTCGCACCTAAATTCACTAGTAGAACTGGAGGATTTTTTGATTAACGCTGATGCGGCCGATTGCATGTGCTTGCGGAGCCCGAATCTCGAGGCGCGCGAGATGCTGTCGGCTCTTGATGCCATGGCAGCGAATCATTGCGTCATGACGCATGGCATGGCTGATTGGGCACAGCTTTCTGCCGCTAGCGGAGTCATCTGTGGGTCGCGCTCGCTTTCTCCGCAAACTTCGAAGCAACTCTACCCCGAGCTGTTAGTAGGCGCCTCGGTCCATAATAATCATGAAGTAGAGGCTGCCATCCATGCCGACGTCGATTTCTTGATGTACGGGCCGGTTTGGAACACCCCTTCGAAGCAAAATTTTATTTCAGCACGCGGGCTTGATTCCTTGCGTGAAGTGGTTGAGCGCGGGACGAAAGTCATTGCCATTGGCTGTGTCTTGACTACCTCTCAAGTACAGCAGCTCAAAAGTTGCGGCGTGCATGGTGTGGCGGTGCTGCGCG
>CAXGOF010000248.1:0-1635 GCA_964011335.1 uncultured bacterium | reverse complement strand
GGGCACCACTGGGAAGCTAAAGCCAATAACGTAAATACCTTCGCCTAACATGTCAGCGGCAATATCAGAAGCCAACTTGGCATCGCCAAGCATGATGGGCACAATCGGATGAACGCCTTCTTTAATATCAAAGCCAGCCTCCGAGATGAGCTTCCGGAAGAGCTTGGTGTTTTCTTCAAGGCGATCGCGCAACTCGGTGGTGCTACTAAGACGCTCGAAGACCGCAAGCGATGCAGCAACAATAGGTGGCGCCAAAGAATTAGAAAACAGATACGGGCGCGAACGGTTACGTAAGGCATCGACGATCGTTTTGGAAGAGCAGGTATACCCACCCGAGGCGCCGCCTAGAGCTTTACCTAAAGTTGAAGTGATAATGTCAACGCGACCCATCACACCACAGTGCTCGTGAGTGCCCTTGCCGTTAGCGCCCATGAAACCTGTCGAATGCGAATCATCGACGTGCACCATGGCACCATATTTGTCCGCCAGATCGCACAAATCTTGGAGGTTGGCCAAGTAGCCATCCATTGAGAAGACACCGTCGGTAGAAATAAGGATACGCCGTGCATTTGTCGCCTGCGCTTCTTGCAGACAACGCTCCAGGTCGGCCATATCGTTATTATTGTAACGGAAACGCTGCGCCTTGCATAAGCGTACGCCGTCGATGATGGAGGCGTGGTTTAACGAATCAGAGATAATGGCATCTTCCGCAGTTAACAGAACTTCGAATAATCCGCCGTTGGCGTCGAAGCAGCTTGAATAAAGAATCGTATCTTCAAAGCCCAAGAACTCTGAGATGTTAGCCTCGAGTTGTTTGTGAATGTCTTGCGTCCCGCAAATGAAACGCACCGACGACATGCCGAAGCCGCGCTCTTGCAAGCAATCGTTGGCTGCCTTGATCACTTCATCGTCGTCCGACAAACCAAGGTAGTTATTAGCACAAAAGTTTAGAACTTGATCGCCGCTATCGACCTTGATACGGGAATCTTGTGGCGTAACAATAACGCGCTCACTCTTCCAAAGGCCGGCGTCTTTAATCTCTTGAAGTTCGGCGGAGATTCCGTCGAGAAAGGACTGCTTAGAGTTATCCATGTTATTTTTGTGGGTCTAAAACTACTTTTAGCGCTTGACCAGAATCAAGTAATGCGATGCCATGCGAGAATTCGTTAAGGGGCAAGCGATGTGTAACTACGTGCTCGATATTTAAGCCACGCTCGAGCAAAGACAGCATTTCTGTCCAGGTGCCAAACATACGGCGGCCGAGAATACCTTTCCAAGTGATTCCTTTAAAGATGAAATCACGCGCGAAGTCTTGAATGGCTAGGTCACTGCCTGAAGGTATGCCGAGTTGCATCATTTCGCCGCCGGGATACAGCAAATCGAGGCCTACTTTAATGGCTGCAGGCGCACCTGACATTTCAAGTACAACATCAACACCGCCGTTAGTATGCTCACGAATTTCATCAAGCATTGAGCTGCCTTCAGTAGCAGGGTTGTGTACGAAAACAGGTACTTTTGAATCTAAAGACTCAACCCAGTCACGCGCGCGCTGTGAATTACCCTGTTGTACTTCGCAAATGGTCAGCGACGCTGCACCTTCAAACTCAACGACACTGGCCGCCATCGCGCCAATTG
>CAXGOF010000247.1:0-1679 GCA_964011335.1 uncultured bacterium | reverse complement strand
CCGTAATAAGGATTCACCGCGGCATTGCACACCAATATGTCGATTTTGCCGAGCGCCTCGCGCGTTTTGTCCACCAGATCTTGAAGATCTTCTTTGCGTCCAATATGCGCCGGAATGACAGTCGCGCCACCAACTTCATCGGCCAGTTCGAGGTTGATGGCATCCGCGACTTGTTGGCAGACGTCCGCCTTGCGACTGCTGATCACAACTTGCGCGCCGTGACGCGCCATTTCCTCAGCGATGGCAAGACCAATGCCCTTACTGGAGCCCGTTATCAACGCCACCTTGCCGGTTAAATCAAACAGCGTACTCGACATACAATTCCTCCCTACCGAATGCCTCTATCCGTTTTCGTTCTAACCCAAGCAAAACAAAAAGCGCAGGCAATTACTAGCAATGTCTAATGCCACATCAACCTCACCGGAGTTTTCGGGTATCATGCCGCCGCTCGGAGACACCGAGTAAACAACCTTGATGAGCGACGCAAAGGAACACTACTGTGACAGCACAATCCATGGACGAATTGGTTGCATTGGCTAAACGCCGAGGATTTATTTTCCAATCCAGCGACATTTATGGCGGCCTTCAGGGCGTCTACGACTATGGGCCTCTGGGTGTCGAATTAAAAAACAACCTGAAGGCGGCGTGGTGGCGGGCTATGGTCTACGAGCGCGACGACGTTGAGGGTCTGGACGCGGCAATTCTCACCAACCCAACCACACTCAAACATTCGGGGCACGAAGAAACCTTCACCGACCCGCTAGTGGACTGCCGCAGTTGTAAAAGCCGCTGGCGCGCAGACCACATTAGCGATGGCATCTGCCCCGGCTGTGGCTCTGCGGATCTAACCGAAGCCAGGCCCTTCAACCTCATGTTTAAGACCCAAGTGGGGCCCGTGCAAGAAGAGGACGGCAACTTCGCTTACCTGCGACCAGAGACTGCTCAGGCCATTTTCACCAACTTCAAAAATGTTGTGGATGCCACCTCACCTAAATTGCCTTTTGGCATTGCCCAAATCGGCAAAGCTTTTCGCAATGAAATCACACCCAGAAACTTCATCTTCCGAGTGCGAGAGTTCGAACAAATGGAGCTGGAATTTTTTGTCCGCCCCGGCGAGGACGACGCCTGGCATGAACAATGGGTAGAGGCGCGCCTGCAATGGTGGGCGCAACAAGGCGTGTCGCGCGACACGATAGAGCTGTATCACGTCCCCAGCGACGAACTAGCGCACTACAGTAAAGCCACGGTAGATTTGATGTATCGCTTTCCTCATGGCGTGGAAGAGCTTGAAGGTATCGCTAACCGTACCGACTTCGATCTGGGTTCTCACACTAAGAACCAAGACGACTTTGCCATCAACGCCAAGGTTGCGCCCAACTCTGATTCCAACGCCAAACTGGCAATTCAAGATCTGCAAGGTAAAGGCTGGACAGTCCCATATGTCATCGAACCGTCGGCTGGCGTCGACCGAGGCGTACTGGCGGTTATGAATGAGGCCTATACAGTTGAAGCACTAGAAAACGGCTCCGAGCGCACAGTCATGGCGTTCAAGCCACACCTTGCGCCAATCAAAGTGGCCATCTTGCCATTAAAGCGCAATCACGAAGGCATCGTCGCTAAAGCCAAAACCATCAAAAACGACCTAATGAAACTGGGTATTGGGCGCATCTTCTACGAAG
>CAXGOF010000246.1:0-1685 GCA_964011335.1 uncultured bacterium | reverse complement strand
CTCATGCGGTATACCGAAAATTTGGATTGGCTCGAAACAAACTTCGTGAAGCAGCTATGCGTGGAGATGTTCCGGGTTTAGTTAAAGCGAGCTGGTAGGAATTAGTTCATGACAATGCAAGACCCCATCGCTGACTTGTTGACGCGTATGCGTAATGCGCAAATGGCTGGCCACGTGACCGTCGATATTCCCAACTCAAAAGCTAAGCAGGCCATTCTTAAGGTGCTGCTGGACGAGGGCTATATAAATGACTTCACCATATCAGATGACGTCAAGGGCGTTATCACGGTAGGTCTGAAGTACCACA
Organism: uncultured bacterium; assembly: GCA_964011335.1. GTDB lineage: Bacteria > Planctomycetota > UBA1135 > UBA1135 > UBA1135 > JAPKEZ01. The sequence goes on along the minus strand of CAXGOF010000246.1, from coordinate 1,378 downwards.
ATGGTGCTCCGGTAATCGAAGAGATTGCTCGGGTAAGCCGACCAGGCTTGAGGATTTATAAAGAAAGCAATGACATACCACAGGTTCGAGGTGGTCTAGGGGTTGCGATTGTTAGTACCAACAAAGGTGTCATGACGGACAAGTCGGCGCGGGCTCACGGTGTGGGTGGCGAAGTCTTATGCACCGTGTTTTAGAGGTTTTTTATGTCTCGCGTAGCAAATAATCCAGTCGCTATTCCTTCGGGCCTTGAAGTTAACCTTAACGGGCAAGATGTTGCGGTTAAAGGAAAGAAAGGCGAACTGCAGCTAACAATTCACGATTCTGTCGTGCTTACCCAAGAAGAGGGTGAATTGAAGTTGGCGGCTAAGTCCGAGGAAACGTCGGCAAAAGCTATGGCTGGCACCATGCGAGCGCTGGTGCAAAACATGGTTACTGGCGTTACAGATGGGTTCCAAAAGAAGCTTGAGTTACAAGGTGTCGGTTATCGAGTCCAAGCTCAAGGCAATAAATTGACTCTGCAGTTGGGATTTTCCCACCCTGTGGAATACGTGTTGCCTGAAGGTATAGGTGCCGAAGCGACTAGCCAGACCGAAATCGTTATTTCTGGTGTCGACAAGCAAAAAGTCGGTCAGGTGTGTGCAGAAATACGCGGCTTCCGTCCGCCAGAGCCTTACAAGGGCAAAGGCGTTCGTTATGCGGGTGAGTATGTGCGTCGTAAGGAAGCGAAGAAGAAGTAATAGGCCCGTAAACACCGCCATGATTTGCGGCAGGGTCGAAGAGTGGTGTGTAGAGAAGATCGACACGACTCATGATTGGAGTGGATTCAGGAATGAATGAGAAAAAGAGCAGCAGACTTCGCCGCGCCCGGCGCAGCCGCATGAAGATGCGGGAATTGGGCGCTGTGCGTCTGAGTGTTAACCGAACTCCTCGGCATATTTATGCTCAGGTGATTGCCCCTGACGGCAGCGAGATTTTGGCTCAGGCATCAACTCTGGATGCGACCTTGCGTGGCGGTGCAACGGGTAACGTTGCTACGGCCGAGAAGGTCGGCAAGTTGATTGCAGAGCGGGCAAAAGAAGCAGGCGTCTCTCGGGTGGCTTTTGATCGGTCTGGATTTAAGTACCACGGTCGAGTTAAGGCTTTGGCGGATGCGGCACGCGAAGGTGGATTGGAGTTTTAGATGGCATATTCCGAAGAAATACGTGAAGAAGGACTAGTTGAGAAGCTTGTTCAAGTTAACCGGGTTGCCAAGGTTGTTAAAGGCGGCCGGATATTTGGTTTTACTGCGCTAACCGTTGTTGGCGATGGGAATGGCAAGGTCGGCTTTGGTCGAGGTAAAGCTCGCGAGGTGCCAACCGCCATACAAAAAGCGATGGAA
>CAXGOF010000245.1:0-1704 GCA_964011335.1 uncultured bacterium | reverse complement strand
CCGCTAAGTGTTTCAGCAATAATCGGGTGATGTTTAATGCGTTGAAACTCATCGAATGGACTCACATGCGGATTGGCATAGTTCAAGTCGATGATTAAGCCAACGAATACTTGCTGATTTTCGGCGTGATAGAGAAAGAAACCACCGCCCATTCCTTTACTCAGAGGCCAACCCGAACCATGCACAACCAACCCTGGCTTGTGTTGCGACTCAGGCACTTGCCAGATCTCTTTGAAGCCAATGCCGTAATGTTGTGGGTCGGCTTCAGAATCAAGCGCGAACTTCTTGATAATGCCTTTACCAATGTGACCACGGCAGCCTTCACCAAGAATAGTGTACTTAGCAAGGATATCCATACCAGGGGTATAGCCTGGGCCTGGTTCGCCATCTGCGCCTACGCCCATGTCGCCTGTGGCTACTCCACACACTTTACCATTGTCGTCGAAAATCACATCAGCGGCAGTGAAACCAGGGAATATTTCTACCCCAAGCTCTTCTGCTTGCTCTGCGAGCCAGCGACATAAATTCGCCACACTCACAATGTAATTGTTGTCATTGTGCATTGAAGGTGGCACCGCCCAATGAGGTAACTCAGTGGCTCTAGACTCGTCGCGAAGTAAATACACTTCGTCTTTAGCTACAGGCTGACCTAGGGCAAAGCCGTCTTCTTTCCAAGTAGGGAAGAGTTCGTCCAATGCTTTGGTTTCAATGACTGCGCCAGAGAAAATGTGAGCACCTACTTCAGCGCCCTTCTCAAGCACACAGACGTTGACTTCTTTGCCTTGTTCAGCAGCTTGCTTCTTAATCTGACAAGCTGCCGACAGGCCAGAAGGGCCAGCGCCAACAATAACAACATCAAATTCGATGGATTCGCGTTCTGGAGTATCCATGACGTTCCTCTTTATGGCACTTAATTTAAAGTACGCTAGCTAATTTGGCTTCTAATTCCGGTACTAGGTCGTGTAAATCACCGACTAAACCGTAGTCCGCCACTTCGTAAATTGGTGCGTCTGGATCTTTGTTAATCGCTACGATAACTTTAGAGCCTTGCATACCTGCTAAATGCTGAATGGCACCAGAGATACCTACCGCTACATACAAGTCAGGTGCAACAATTTTACCGGTTTGACCAACTTGGTGGTCGTTACCAATAAAGCCTGCGTCAACTGCTGCACGCGATGCACCGAGGGCTGCATTCAAACGGTCTGCTAGTTTTTCGATAAGTGCGAAATTCTCTTCACTACCTACACCGCGGCCACCCGAAACTACAATACTTGCAGAAGCGAGTTCAGGGCGTTCACTTTGGGCAATTTCTTCGCTAACTACACGCGACAAGCCACAGTCAACAGCATTATCTACCGCAGTGATAGCGCCAGTGCCAGCTCCTGTTGGCGCAGCATCAAAAGCAGATGTACGCACAGTGATAACTTTCACAGCATCGCTAGAAGTAACGGTTGCAATGGCATTACCCGCGTAAATGGGGCGCACGAATTCAGCTTCACCATTAACACCGGTAATATCTGAAATTTGACCTACGCCGAGTAGTGCGGCTAGGCGTGGCAGTGCATCTTTCATTACACTGGTCGCCGGTGCAACAATGTGGCTGTAGCCTTCTGCGTTTGCCTGTAATGTCGCTGCTAGGTTTTCTGCAGCTTGATATTCTAGGGCATCGTGGTCGGCAACGAGTACTGCGCTAACACCATC
>CAXGOF010000244.1:0-1727 GCA_964011335.1 uncultured bacterium | reverse complement strand
GAATAGTGAGTAGCCATGCACCAGTGGGCCGACAAAAGGGCCATAGCCCGCCTCGTCAATGCCTGCCAAAAAAACCATTTACTTTTTAAGTTGCAGGCTTGGAATTTTGCGCATCCATAGTAGTAATATTAGGCCAACGCTGAACATTACGATGCCAATTATTTGCGAAGTAGACATAAGCAGTTGTGGCGCCATGTTTTCTGCACCGCTTATCAGCATTTCACGATATTTCGCGATGTCGGTTATTCTTCCAAACTCGTTGGCAATGCCGAGCTCTTGCCAATATGTCGTTACGTCTTCGGGCGTATGCCCGTCTTTGTAGATGCCGCCCCGTGCGATCATATCGAATCTGAAGAATTCGATGATGTAGCGCAGCACGGCGTAAGCCATTAATAAGATAGCACTTACTTGGCCATGAAACTTCTTAGTCTTAAGTAGCCATTTGCCTAGAAAGAACAAGGTCAAGGCCTTCGCCGACATGTACAGCTGTGTCGGATGAACGGGCACAGTGGATAATTCAATTGGGAAGGCGGAGCCCTGGGGTAATGGGTCAGGGAAAGTGATGGCCCAAGGTAAGTCCGTAGGAGCGCCGAAATCGTCTCCTACAGCTAGGCACCCGAGGCGACCAATAGCTTGCCCTAGGAAACCAGCAGTGATCCCGTAGTCAAGAGTCTGCCACTTGTGCATACCAAGCTTCTTGGCTTTGATAATGCCGAGTGTAATGGCGCCTATGAGGCCGCCGTACATTACGAGCCCGCCTTCCCATATTTTAAGGATATCGCCGGGGTTTGCCATGTAGTGCTCGGCATTTACCAGGACGAAGCCAATGCGGGCACCAAGGATGACACCAATAAGCACCCACCAACTTACATCAGCGAAGTTTTCAGGGTCGTTCTTGAGGTCGCTGCCGTATTTGCCAGCCAATTTGGAGCCGACTGAGACACCAACCAGGAAACCGGTTGCCACCAACAAGCCAAAAGCGCGAAGGGGGAAATCGACGAGAGGAATAGTGAAGAGTTCAGGCCACACATTGATATTCTACCCAAGCTTTGATTACAATATGACTAGAGATGCACACCTTTCACATCCCGGTAATGGGGACAGGGTTTACTGTTGACACCCCTTTAAAAGTGGCGCGATTTGGCATTGCTTCCGTCGTGTCTTTGGTGGATGACATTTTTCTCGAACAAGTGCGCAAGAGGATAGCTCTTGACCACGGCAGACCGTTTATCGCTATCGGTGATTACGATGAAGATTCGCGAGCTAGGCGCATCACGGCATATTTGAATTTGCTACAAGAGCTTGTAGCTGAGCAATTTGAGGCGCTACGTAAATCGTCCTTTGAAGATGATGGCGAGATCGTGCGCTATTGCGAGTTGTTGCCTGATTGCGAATTGCGCAATAAGTACGAGCAGATGCTTGTTACTGAAAATTTAGAGACTCGCCTGCAATTGCAAAACGAAATTCGCGAGTCGATTGCTCCGGGCCCGATTGACGTCAATATTATGACAAAACTCGATCGTGATTTTGACCGTCGTGGTGTTGAGTACCCTGAAAATGGCTCGGATGCTTTGAGTGCGCTGCGCGGCTTTATGAATAGTAAAGTGGATGGCGCGGTAGTTTTGTCTGCAGGTATGAACCGCCGACTGTTTAGTTATATCGCTACTTTCGATGCCGCCTATCCAGATGCTAGTGGCCATGTTGCTAAGCGTATAATTCTGAAAGTC
>CAXGOF010000243.1:0-1736 GCA_964011335.1 uncultured bacterium | reverse complement strand
CTCGCTACTTCGTGAAGTTTATTCGGTAGACGGTACTGGCTGGGGGAGCTCATTCCTGTTCGTCCCAGAAGTCACCAACGTCGACGATAAAAGTTTGGTCAAGATTATTGCCGCAAAGGCTAAAGATATTTTCTTAAGCCCGTCCTCGCCCTTGGGCGTCCCTTTCTGGACGATGCGTACTTCAGCAAGTGAAAACCAGCGCCGACAAAAAATCATCGATGGCAAGCCAGGCTCTAGTTGCCCTAAAGGTTTCTTGGCAGCCGACACTGAGTTTACGAAGACTCCTATTTGCACGGCGAGCCATGCCTATCAAAAGCGTAAGCTTAAGCAGGTGAGTGCAGCTGTAATGGCATTCGATGATCATGAAACTGCTGAGCAGGCCGTGTTTGAAAAGGCGTGTATTTGTCACGATTTAGCAGGTGTGGCAACTATCTCGATGGACATTGACCCAGACGCTCATGCTTCGGTTTGTTGCGGCCCCAACGCAGCTTATTTCGAGGGCACAGCTACACTCAAGCAAATGGCCTCCCATATTTACGGACGCTTGCGTTTGCCGTTAAACATCGGGCGTCCACATATGTTTATTAACGAGTTGCACTTGAGTTTAGATTTTTTGCGTGGTGATATTGCGAAATGTCGCGAAAATTTTTCAGAGCGCATGATGAAGTCGATTAATGATTGTCTAGAAAACCTTGAGAAGGGAGTGGAACACTATCGCGAGTTGGCCGCGAACAGCCTGTCGCAGAACCATGAATCTTTTCTGCAGGGCCTTGACACGATTCAACAAGAATTGGCCGAAATAAAATCGAAGTCCGCTTCTTTTGTGTAGCTGTGAGCGAGCAACCCCATCAGTTCCCAGGTAGCCCGCAACGCTATTTGTTTGAAGGGCGCTACCGTAAATTAGTACGTGGCCTGCCGCAAACCATTTTCTTCTGCCCTGAGTGCAAGGGGCGCGGCTGCAATCATTGTGAAGGCCTCGGTCGTCTGATACGAGACTCGGTGCAAGACCTTATCGCACGTGTCGCAATGCCACGTTTTAAGGCGCGCCGTAACAAATTCCATGGAGCGGGGCGCGAGGACATCGACGTCTTGATGCTTGGCAGCGGGCGTCCTTTCGTTTTTGAAATGACTAAGGTAAAGCGCGAGGACATTGACCTCGAAGAATTGGCTGCCGCAATTAACGAGCGTTCAGAAGGCCGAATAGAAGTTTTTGATCTTAAGCAGTGTACGCGTAAGCGAGTAGCAGAAATTAAGCAAGCGACTTGCGAAAAAGAATATTTAGCGCGCATCGAGTTTGGTAATAGCGACCTAGATTTCACTGTCATCGACGAAAAACTTGATGCTATTAAAGAAGGTGGCCGTTGGGTCTTGGCGCAAGGCACTCCGACACGGGTGATGCATCGTCGAGGTAAGGATACCGTGCGCGAGCGTTGGCTGGAGTTACTTTCGTATGAAGCAGATGGCGATGCGCGGGTGTTGCAATTACGTTCGCAGCATGGCACTTACATCAAAGAAGCTATTTCTTCTGATGACGGTCGCACTAAAGACTCCTTCGCTGAGTTGCTCGGCGCTGAGTGCGTGTGCGCTAAACTCGATGTACTTGGCGTGTTTTTAGATTAACTAAAAAGCTGCCCCAGTAATAGTTGCTTGGCAGACAGGTTCGCCAGCAGCAGTCATCATTTGGCCTTCCCACTTGAAGTAAGGAATGCGCGGAGAGGCCTTAACTATTTTCCCAG
>CAXGOF010000242.1:0-1749 GCA_964011335.1 uncultured bacterium | reverse complement strand
CGTTTGCGGCGGATAATGGGTGAGTTATGCGTAGAGCATAACATCCAAGCTACATTCGCCCCACCGGCCTACTGTACCGACAACGCAGTAATGATCGCTGGACTAGGATATGAATTGTTTGCGGCGGACAAAGCCGACAACCTCAACCTCGACGTTTTTCCCCAAGCATAATGAATCGCCAACAACTTCAAAAAATATTACAGAGTGTGCAAGAGAACAACACTAGTATTGAGCAGGCGGTTGATGAAATTGCAGCGACTGCGATTCACAGCAGCGAAGTTGCCCAATTAGATTTGCACCGCGAGTTACGCTGTGGTGCACCGGAAGCTGTTTACTGCGAGGGCAAAACCATTGAACAGTGCGCTACTATCGCCGCGCAGTTTGCGGAAACAAAACACAAGGCACTGTTCACGCGTTGCACGGCGCAGCAAGCAGCGACCATCCTTAAGGTGCTTGGCGATGGCGATTACTTTGCGGATGCCAATTGCGTTAGTTATTTACCTGGTGGCGCCACTGAACTTGCGCATGATGTCGTTGTCGTCTGCGCTGGCACTTCTGATTTGACTGTCGCCCGCGAGGCGGTTGTCACCCTCGACTGGCTTGGCTGCAATGCAGAGCTCATCAACGATGTTGGCGTGGCAGGCATTCATCGTCTCCTCAATAAAACCGTGCGCTTGCGCACAGCCGAGTGCGTGATTGTTGTCGCTGGTTTCGAGGGGGCTTTGTGCTCAGTGGTTGCCGGCTTAGTCTCTAGTCCAGTAATCGCTCTACCGACCAGTGTGGGCTACGGCGCCTCATACGAGGGCTTAGCCGCTCTTTTAGCAATGCTGAACAGCTGCAGCCCTGGTGTAGCCGTCGTTAATATCGATAATGGCTTTGGCGCAGCAATGATGGCCGCCCGCATCGTAAACTTGGCATGATTTTTGCGGTGATAACGTAATGTTGTTTTCCGCCATCATCATGGCTAGCTGTATTCAAGCTTCAACCCAGCAGCCAGTCATTGCCATAACTAAAAGTGGTCTGCATGTCGAGGCCGTTGATTGCAAAATCGGTGATCTACAACTAACAACACCGCTCGGGCGCCTACTTTGCGCAACCGACCCTGTTGTTGAAATTCGCGACCTTAGCCTTAGCGCCTTACCACTTTTAAAGCTCAGGGAAGCCGGAGTTTTTTCGCACGACGAGTGGTTGACAGCGCTAAGCCAAGCGGGCTTACTCTCTATCTTGCTGAAAGAAACAGAGCAAGTGTCATTGCACTTTCCAGAGTCCGTAATCGGTTACGACCTTATTCAAAGCTGGGCAGCGCAAACCAGTAACCTACCACCAAGTATCAAACTCGACGAGAGAGTCGAGAAGCTATACAAAACATATTTAAGTCAAGATGGCTTGCAGCGCTTGATTCTTGGAACTGAGTTGTGCGACATCATTTCTGCAAGTTCTAACAAGCACTCCGAGCGCAACCTAAGTTATACCCAAATCCGTGATGAGTTAAAGAGTGCCGATGCCATACGGCGACGGATTGGCTTACAAATCGCGACAAAGCAATCCGAGGTGATTTACATCCATCAAATACTTGCCATGACGATTGCTGACTCCAGCGCGCAAGTACGAGACACAGCCGCTCAAGCTAGCGCAGCGTTGCATCAACATGCCGCGCGACAATATTGGGTGAAGCTTGCGGCTCGTGGCTCCGGACTGCAGCGCTTTTACGCTGTTAATTATCTCGCGCATTACGCCGGGCCTATAGGC
>CAXGOF010000241.1:0-1801 GCA_964011335.1 uncultured bacterium | reverse complement strand
GCCTCTCTTCTTCCTTGCTCTTCATCAACTTTCCAAAGTAGGGCCCCGCCAATCAAGAAAAGAATGGAAATGGAGGCAATGCTCCAGCGGGCTGCCTCTTTGCCAACGGATTCGAGTTCGGCTGTTGAGGGATTATCTCCTAAAAGCCATCCTTTGGCCACCAGGGCAGTCGTTCCCATTAGCAACGGCCCTATAATAGCGGCGAACTTTCCAAGAGTATTATAGAAGCCGAAGTACTCTGCAGTTTGATTTTTTGGGATTAGACGAGCGTAGAACGACCGACTGAGTGCTTGAACACCCCCTTGAGCAATTCCAATAAGGATAGCCTTGGAGAGACTGATTGGCTGCTCGACGTCTGTTATTACAAGAGAAACCGGCTCACGAATCAATTTTGAACTGAGCAAAACCAAAGAAGTAAATATCAATCCGCACGCGACCACATCGGTGCTTTTAAAGAAAGTGCTGTCGGTGTCGAAGAGGAACAAGCCAGCAAGCACTGCTGGAATAGTTGCAATAATGAGCTTAAATAAATAATCACGCTGCTCACTGCCAGCCAACGACTTCGATAATAAATTTGTAACTAGTCGTGCAATACGCGCACGGTAATGAATAAACACGGCAAACAAACTGCCTAGGTGCAACAGTACTTCAACGCCTACACCATCAGGTAATTTCTCTCCACCAGGGAGTAGTTCACCTGCAAGCACTAGGTGACCGGACGAAGATATCGGCAAGAACTCGGCAAGGCCCTGGATGACCGCTAATACTAGGAGCAGCAGTAGTGGCGACATTACAGAGCTTGAGCCAAATCAGAAACACTATAATTATCTAAGCCGAAGGCGTCAGCTACTGCTTGGTAGCATAATTTACCATCGATAATATTTGCGGCCGAACGCAGCTGTTCATCACCTAGAGCTTCTTTGGCGCCCATACGTGCTAGCTTGCAGACATAAGGCAAAGTTGCATTAGTCAGGCCAAAAGTAGAGGTACGAGGAACTGCACCTGGCATGTTAGCCACACAATAATGCACCACGCCTTCGATCACGAAAGTCGGTTCTGCGTGCGTCGTTGGAGTACAGGTCTCGATACATCCGCCCTGGTCAACAGCCACGTCAACGATGACGGCGCCATTTTGCATTATTTTTAAGTCTTCGCGAGAAACTAACCTCGGAGCTTTCGCCCCAGGAATGAGCACTGCGCCAATCAATAAATCGGTTGTCGAAAGTAAAGTTTTAATGGCTTGCGGGCTCGAATAGACGGTTGTCACATTAGCTGGCATCACATCTTCCAAGTAGCGCATGCGATCCAGGCTGAGATCTAGAATTGTCACATTAGCACCAAGACCTGCGGCCATATAAGCCGCTTGAGTGCCTACTACACCACCGCCAAGAATGGTTACTTGTGCAGGCGCTACGCCAGGTAAGCCGCCTAACAAAACCCCACGCCCGCCTTCAGGAGCTTGAAGTGCTTTTGCACCTTCCTGGACAGACATACGCCCTGCCACTTCCGACATCGGGGTAAGTAGTGGCAAGGTACCGTTCAGCTCGAGAGTTTCGTAGGCAAAACAATGCGACCCTGCGTCTAGCAAGCTCACCGTTAGTTCTCGGTCGGCCGCAAGGTGAAAGTAAGTGAAAATGGTTTGCCCTTTACGCGCCATTACCACCTCGTTGGGCTGCGGTTCTTTAACCTTTAAAATCATGTCAGCTTGCGCCCAGACTTCAGCCGCGGACGACAAAATTGTTGCGCCAGCGTCAATGTATTGCTGATCGCTAAAACCAGAGCCATGCCCGGCCAAGGTTTC
>CAXGOF010000240.1:0-1813 GCA_964011335.1 uncultured bacterium | reverse complement strand
TTACGCCGGGCCTATAGGCATTACCGCTTTGAGGTTGATAGATTCCGCCAGCAATCACAAGATTGGCGACCGCTACTCATTCGGAGAAATCAAGATTTGGGTGGTAGAATTGCAAGGCTCAGGCCTAATGAGCCCGGTGCAGTGGCTCGATTATTCACCCGGAGAGCTCGAGGATTCGCATGTATTCGATCATCTCAGCGACGATACCGAATTTATTTATGCTAGTTCGTCATTTGTTATCACCAAAGTTCCGACTTTACTTGCCGAGCAAATACGCGCTCTACTATAATTTGGCGCGATGTCTAGCGATTTTACTCCTGCAACCTTGGTCCTCGAAAACGGCAGTGTTTTCCGCGGACGCAGCATCGGCGTCAGTGGCCAACGCGCTTTTGAATTAGTCTTTCACACCGGCATGACCGGCTATCAAGAAATACTGACCGATCCCTCTTATTGCGGGCAAGCTGTGGTAATGACTTACCCACAAATCGGCAATTACGGTTGTGAAGAAACAGCAAATGAATCGGAGCGCTGTTGGGCAGAAGCAATGATTATGCACCAGCTAAGCCCCATCACTTCAAGCTGGACGGCTGACTGTAGCTTGCCTGAGTATTTAGAAAAACATCAAGTGATGGCTATCGAAGATGTCGATACGCGCGAACTCACTTTGTTGTTGCGCGAGCTAGGCGCACAGCGCGCTGTCCTTAGCACCGAGTGTCACGATGCCGACGAACTATTGAAAATCGCACGCGGGCATGCCAGTCTCGATGGCATCAATTTAACGACTAAGGTAAGTTGTACCAAGAGTTATGAATGGACTGAAGGTCTTGCTGATTCGATTACTTGGCAACCCAGTGCCGTAATTGACGGTGCTCCAAAAGTTATTTGTTACGATTTTGGGATTAAGCGTAATATTTTACGCAACTTGGTTTCTGCTGGCTTTGCCCCTACCGTGGTGCCAGCAAGTACTTCAGCAGCTGAAGTGTTGGCGCTAAACCCAGCTGGTATCTTCTTGTCAAATGGACCCGGTGATCCAGCTGCTGTTACGGGTGCGATTGCTGCAGTTGCAGAGTTGATAAAAACAGGTTTACCCCTTTTTGGCATTTGCTTAGGGCACCAAATACTGGCGCTGGCGATGGGCGGTAGCACTTTCAAGATGAAGTTTGGTCACCATGGCGCTAATCATCCAGTTATTGCAACCGATGGTAAACGCATCGATATCAGCTCTCAAAACCATGGTTTCGCTGTTGACCCTGACAGTCTTGCAGGAACGGGCCTTGAAGTAAGCCACACAAATGGCAACGATGGCACTGTCGCTGGGCTCCAGCACACCTCTAAGCCTGTTTTCTCAGTGCAGTACCACCCTGAAGGGGCTCCTGGTCCGCACGACCCCGAGCATCTTTTTCAGCAATTTATGCGGAACTTACACGCATGTTTAGGGTAAGTTAGTTAATTATGATTTGTACTCTAAGCTTAGCTTCCGCACTTCTGTTCTTCGCACAAAACGAAGATGTCCCGGCAACGGATGGTGACACACCACCTGCCGTCGGAGAAGAGCTAAAGATTGATCCTGCCGAGGCCCTAGCCAAGATAAAAGCAGCCATAAAATCTGAAAGTGATATCGTCATTCTCGACGCTATCCTATACGCAGCCAAAGTCGAAGACAAAAAAATCATTGGCGAGTTTTACAAACTGCTAAAGCACCAATCAATCGACATACGCCTCGCTGCTCTCGAAGCCATGCGTTTCAACAAGCACGACGAAGCCTTGAAGCGCCTGCTTTCCTTTGGCAGCAACAAACTGCTGGAAAACGATG
>CAXGOF010000239.1:0-1861 GCA_964011335.1 uncultured bacterium | reverse complement strand
GCAGGGTGTAGATGTCCGCATACCGAAAAACCAGTGGACTGCAGGTACAGGTCCGTCAGGTTCAGGTAAAACATCTTTGTTGTTTGGCGCTCTAGAGACTTGGTCCTCGCGTCAGTTCGAATTGCTGAATAATCCGGCAGCTGTGGTGAGCCGTTTTAATAACCACAACATCGCCGCCGACATTCATGGTCTGACGCCAGTATTGGCTTCTGCGGGCGAGATACCTCGGCAGCGGCGCAGCATACTCTTGATTGACATGCTGCACCTACATCCTTTACTGCAGCAGTGGTGGAAGCAACAAGGCAGTTATCGCTGCGCACAGTGTGCCCATTCGTGGCGGCCCTTTTCCGCCGAAGCGGTCATCGCCGACCTTGAAATCCGCGTCAACGATAGCGCTGCATTGGTGCTATCCCACACTTCAAGCGAACTGGGTGTAGACGAATTATTGATGCAAGGATTGACGCGCTACTATCAAGATGGTGCATTGCAGCGCATTGAAGATATCGGTCAAACACTGAGAGCAGGGTCTTGGTTGCTGCATGACCGTTTTAAAGGTATGGATGGCAATCAAGAGCGCGCACGTGAAGCGCTCAATGCTGCTCATGCACGAAGTTCTCGTATAGCAGTCGTGATTGCTGGTGATTTAGTCGAGTATCAAGTAGATGGCTTTTGCCACGGATGTCACGCGCCGCACGATGTGAGTGATTTGAGTTTGCAATATATAGACGGCAGCTCATTAAGTGAGTTATTGAGCGCGCCATTGTCGCGATGGGGTGAACTGCTGGACAGTGAAGATCAATGTGCTACCGCGTGTTTGGTTCGCTATGCTTTAGATTGCGGATTACAGCATTTACAGGTGCAGCGCTCGCTTGCAACATTGTCATTAGGTGAAGCAAGACGGATCGAATTGTTGTCATGGATATCACAAGCGCGCACCGGCCAAACGTTAGTGTTTGACGAGCCAGGCATCGGCTTGCATGGCCATGAACGACTGAAGGTTGCGGATCTGTTTTGCAAATTAGTTGCCTCTGGGAATACCGTCATCACAGCTGACCCGTGTTACGAATTCCTAGCAGCTGCTGACAGCTGTTTGATTGTCGGGCCTGGTTCCGGCAGGGATGGCGGCACCGTTTGTGGGAGTGGCTCGCTGCAACAACTCGAGATAACACCACCGCATGGCTTCGCTGCAGCTGTAGAACTGTCAGGTAAAGAAATCGTTTTTGATGATTTGCAAGCTCGCCACCTCAATATTTCTCGATTACCTATACCCCTTGGCTGCGTCGTTGCTATTTGCGGAATTTCCGGTAGTGGCAAGAGCACCTTGTTCGCCGAAGAGCTATGGCCACGACTTAAAGAGCTACAGAAAACGCATCCGCATTTAACAAGAGGCTCGGTGCACTCTTTATTGCAGCGATCTTTGTCAACAGCAGCGCGCAGCACCTTGGCGACATTGGCGGGATGTATGAGTGAGTTACGTGAATTGTTTGCGGCTACTCCACGTGCCCAACAGCGTGGATTTATCGCAAGTGATTTCGTTGCTTCTCCTAAGCGCGGCGCGTGCATTAAATGCAAAGGCTTAGCTGTCGACAGCTACTCGGCTGTTTGCTCTGGCTGTAGTGGATTAGCTTTACGTGGCGAGCTGTTAGAGTTTCGTTACCGTGGCGCCTCATTGAAGGAATGGTTAAATTTGCCCCTGATTGAGCTCACCACTCTATTGCCAAGAAAAGGTAAATTGCGTAAGTGTGTTGAATTACTCATCAAACTTGGGCTGGGCAGCCGCCGTCTTGGTGAACGCGCCCAGGTCTTCTCATTCGGTGAGCGCTCGCGTATTGCTTTAGCGCGTCGCCTTAGCCTCATTAAA
>CAXGOF010000238.1:0-1927 GCA_964011335.1 uncultured bacterium | reverse complement strand
ACAAAAAGAATTGCACAGCGGCATGTTTGCGATTGCCGATGGCACCTTGGCGGGTAACGGAGCCGGTCCGCGCACAATGCGCCCCGTAGAAAAGAATGTACTGATTGCTTCGTCCGACAGTGTTGCGATGGATGCTGTCGCCGCGCGCCTAATGGGTTTTGACCCTTTCGAAATTGGGTATTTACGTGAATGCGCCGAACGTGGCCTAGGCAATGTCGATACTTCCGATATCGAGATTGTCGGCGATGATGTCGAAGCGGGCTGGGGCTTTTCGGTAAAGAATAATTTCGCGTCGAGTGTCGGCAATTCGATGTGGTTCGGGCCGATGCGTTATATCCAAAATTTGTTTTTCAAGACACCACTGGTGAATTTATTTATCAAAGGTTCAAGCCTTTACCATGATGACTATTGGTGGGAGAAGCATGGCGTTAAACGCATGCAGCATGTCGCTAAAACTAGCCAGTGGGGCAAGCTATTCAGTGAATATTAATTGTGACCTTGGCGAGGGCTTAGCCAATGACGCCAAGCTAATGCCCTACTTGCATGCGTGCAATATTGCATGTGGTGGACATGCTGGTGATAAGTCCTCCATTCACAAAACCGTAAAACTAGCCATTGGGCATAACGTTTTAGTCGGCGCACACCCGTCCTTTCCCGATCGCGAAAACTTTGGACGCACAGCGATGGATATTAGCGCAGATGACTTACGCTCTAGCTTAGTGGCGCAAATAGAATTAGTGCGCGACGCATGTTTGAAGCAAGGCATTCGGCTAAATCATGTCAAAGCACACGGCGCGCTTTACAATTTAATGTGCGAAGACCCTGAGTTGCAAAAGACTGTCGAAGATGCGATTTGTTGCGTCGATGCTGATTTACCGATTTACGCCCCACTGCTTTTCAAGTCTACGCGCTTGAAAGTTATTAGCGAAGGATTCGCCGACCGCGGCTATCAAGAAGACGGAAGGCTACTGCGCCGTGGAGAAAAGGGTGCGCTGATTACGGATGCCGCACAAGCGTTATCGCAGTCGCGTTCACTATCAAACTTTGACACACTGTGCGTGCATGGTGATAACCCCTCTGCACTTGAAACCGTCAAGACCTTAAGCCAACGCTTAGTCAAGTATGTGCCTTACGGCGAGGACCATTACTTAATGCAATGGCCACAAAAGATTCATCCCGATATTTTGTGGGCGGTGCTGGCGGCCAAAGCAGCCTTGCGTATGGCATTTCCGAATGTAAAGCTTGTTCATGCTTATTGTTCTTTACTGATTCAGCATCGTGACTTAGACAAAATAAAACAAGTCATTGATACAAGCGAGATTGTTGAAGTGGTCGGCAAGGTACATCACGTCGAAGTGAATTACTCGGTTGCTGAATTAGCTGCGGCCGTCGAGCTAAGCGCCGATGAGGTGATTCGCCTACATAGCGAGCCCGAATATCTGATCTACTTCTTAGGCTTCCTTCCCGGCTTCCCTTATTTAGGCGGATTAAACCCGCGACTGCACCTTCCACGACTCGCGCAACCCAAGCAAAACGTCGCTGCCGGTTCCGTGGCAATCGGCGGCCAACAAACCGGCATTTACCCCCAACAGTCTCCTGGTGGATGGCACGTTATTGGCCACACCGACTTTGAATTCTTGCCCACCCCGTTTGCGGCTGGCGATCGTATAAAGTTTATTGCGCGATGAAATACCCCTGCGAAATAATTAGCGGTGGCGCGATGACTCTTCTCACAAGCGTGCCGCTTGATATCAAAGCCGCGCATTCCGCCAACAGCCACGTCGGTAACAGTGCCTCAAGTCAAGTCTTTGAGATCGCCCTGCACGGTCCCAAGATTAAAGTCACCGGCGAATATGCCATCGCAATTTGCGGCGCAGACCTTTCGCCGTGCATAAACGGCGAAAGGATTAACAACGGCCAAGCTTAC
>CAXGOF010000237.1:0-1936 GCA_964011335.1 uncultured bacterium | reverse complement strand
CTTGGCCACGTCATGCTTGAGCGCGCAGAACAGTCAGGTGTCTATGAGTTTTGGATACAGAAGTGCTGAGTATGAATGCTGCAGAAATTATTCAAGTATTTGATTCTTGTTTTGTGCGCAGTCATGCGACGCATTTGGTTGGTGGTGGTACTGAGCCATTGTATTTACCCGGTACCGAATCGGACTTAGCGCAACTTATTTTTCGCGATGATTACGCATCTTCGGCTTTGCATGAAGCTGCGCATTGGTGTTTGGCCAACAACGGCCGCAGGCGCCAAACAGATTTTGGTTACCGTTACATACAACCTCCGCGCTCCTTTGCAGAACAGCGTCAGTTTTACCGTCTCGAATTGCGCAGCCAATCTCTGGAGTGGCATTTTTCTCAAGCTGCCGGCGTAGCGTTTAGTATCAGTTCGGATAACGTCGTCGATGGCGCTGTGCATGACCGTAAATTGCTGCGCCTAGAAGATGCCTTTTCACGCCAGTTGCATGACCAGCACAAGCTCACGCAGGCGTGGCTTTGTACCCGTGGCGGTAATCGTGCAACTGCATTCATAAGCGCGTTGAGCAGGGCAAATGGATAAGGTTGATTGCCTAGTTATCGGTGCGGGTGTTGTCGGCTTGGCCGTGGCTGCAGCACTGGCGAAGCTGGGTCGAGAGGTCGTGGTTTTAGAACAGCACGAGCTGATCGGCAGCGAAACCAGTTCGCGAAATTCGGAAGTCATTCATGCCGGTATTTATTATCCGACCAATAGCTTGAAAGCGCGGTTTTGCGTTCGCGGTAAGCAATTGTTATACGACTATTGCGCGAGCCGTGGTATCGATCACAAACGTTGCGGGAAAATAATCGTCGCGGCAAATGAAATGCAACGCGCGACCGTCGAACAATACATAACGAAAGCGGCCGCTAACGGGGTGGCTGATTTGTATTGGATTGATGCAGCTGACTTGGCTGCCCTAGAACCGGAAGTGAGCGGCATTGGTGCGGTTGTTTCGCCGTCTACTGGCATTATCGATTCGCATGCCTTCATGTTGAGCTTGCAGGGCGACATGGAGGCGTACGGAGGCGCTTTGGCCTTGGGCTGCGCAGTGCAGTCGATAGAGTCTCGAGGCGCGGACTCTGTAGTGCACGGCAACGAGTTTTCTATTGCGGCTGATTGGGTGATTAATTGCGCCGGTCTAACGGCGCCAGAGCTTGCTGCGGATTTGGGCGGGGCTCCTGAAGCTTATTATGCTAAGGGGCATTATTACTCTTATGCCGGCCGTCAGCCATTTTCTCGTTTAGTTTATCCAGTCGCCGAAGCCGGCGGGTTAGGTGTGCATGTGACGCTTGATCTCGCCGGCCAAATTAAGTTTGGCCCTGATGTACGTTGGTTGTCCGAAATTGATTACAGCTTTGATGATTCGCATAAAGAAGAATTTGCCACGGCGATTCGTGCCTATTTCCCTGGCTTGGATGCTTCGCGTCTACAGCCCAGTTATACTGGTATCCGCCCGAAAATAAGTGGACCTAACGAGTTGGCTGCAGATTTTATGCTGTACGGGCCGGAACAACATGGCGTGGCGGGGCGCCTAAACCTGCTGGGGATCGAATCGCCCGGTCTTACAGCCTCATTGGCTTTGGCTGAAGCAGTCGCAGATCGGATTGCATGAAAGTTGCGCTGTTAGTTAATCCGCGTGCCGGCCTCGGTGGCGCTGTGGGATTAAAGGGAAGTGATGGGCCCGAGTTGCAAACAGAAGCTATTGCTCGGCGAGGACAGGCCCGGGGAGCCTCTCGGGTGGCTACCTTTTTACAGTATTTATGCTCGCCCGAAGGTGATGGCGCCGATTTCTTTCTCGCACCGTCTGCGCAGCCCATTACTTGGGTTACATGGGGTTCCGGAATGGGTGCTGATTCTCTTCGCTCCCTTGGTTTTGACCATGTCCGATTGGGCAC
>CAXGOF010000236.1:0-2009 GCA_964011335.1 uncultured bacterium | reverse complement strand
AATTAAACCATGCAACTGTTGGCGCATGTTTTGAGTTAAAAGGCTCTCTAGGCCGCGGAAACTACTTTTGTTTGATGCCGTAGGCACCGAAAAACTGACATCACTAGCAACGTCACTGCGAATAAGTTGGTACCCGCAACTGCTTAGGCTGAGTAGCACGCCTAATAAAGCTAAGCGAAAGTTATTCAGCATATTCGGCTAAGCGCAGCATTGCTACTTGTGCCACTGTGTTTGAACTAGGGATGAGACCTACTTTAGAAGCATCGCCTTGCGATTCTTGACCACCTGCCAATTTGAAATGATGCTCGGCCCCAACCCGATTTTCGATAGTTACGTAATATTCAGCAATAGTCAAATGCAACTGTGCTATTTTAGTTATACAGTCTTCAGCTATGGCGAGCATATCGACGCGGTTTGCGCCAGCAGGGAAAGCCGAGAGGTAGGACTGCGCGGATTTTAAGGCAAAGAGGATTGACTGCTCGTCAGACTTTTCAGAGATGAGCATCATGTAGCGGCATTCCGCAAATCGATATGAGGCGCGGTCCTCCCATCCTAGTGACTGGAAACGCGGGTTAAGCAGCATCGAGTAATAAGGTGCGGCCAGTTCGTAGCGGCGGTTTGAGAAATAATCTTCGGCAACACGAGCAATGGCGTGTGCTTGCACTTCGACATCGGAAGCTAATATCGCTAGATCTTCTAGAATGCGATAGCCATTGCTTGGTGTGCTGAAGACCCAGAAGGTTTTAATCTCACCGTCGATGTATTGATCGGCATAGTCGAGAAGGATTTTTTCTACAATACGCATTTGAGCGGGCGCCGCTCCGGGCAAGACAAGGTAGTCGCTTAGTTGATTAATGGACTCGACTGTGTGACCAAGATAATGGGCGCTCATGCCGCGCATCAAAGCGTATTCGTGTTTCGCGCCAATGATGAAGTCGTCGGTATTTAAATCAGAGAGTAAATCTCTGCATAGCTCGTAATCTTGTGCGGCGTAGGCCTCGGTGGCTGGCTCCAGCTGCGCAGAATTGAGCTGCAAGTAGGCAACAGTGCACGAGCTAGTTAAGCTCGCGACCAAGCACAAAGTTATTGATGCAAATTTCATCGGTTGTTAGTAATTTCAGATTTCAGATACATCTCCCAGGCCTTCGGCGAACGGTCGAGGTGGTAATGCAAGAAATCGCCCAATAGTGTAATGCAAGCAGGCAAATTGCCCAAGTTATTAGGCAAGTTTGTGTCGTCGGCGGCCATTATTTTCTTCAAACTCGCAATTTCATTAGCAGCGGCCCTTCGCGCGGACTGATTTGGACGCGGGGCACTGCCACTCAGATGGCATCCGCCGTCGGCGGGTGAGAACCAATAACTTTCAAATTCTATTTTTTCGGGAAAGACCGGGGCGAAGCCGAGTAATTCGAGAATTTCAAGAATGGCACGTGTCAAAATCATATTGTGGTCACCGCCTTCCGCCATGCGTTGCAGCCAACGTTGCAGCCACAGAAAAACCTGATGAGAGGCCTGCTCTGCTGGCGCTCCGGCTTCGGCTAATTCGGCCAAAATGCCCGCAACGTTTAGCCGTTGCACATTTTCACTCAACCCGCCCATGCGATCGAGAAGTTTACAGCCAACCAAGTTAAACATCTCAGCCTTTGGACGGCGGCTGATATCTAATTCAACGAGCGCCCAAGTATCGATGACCCCGATTTTGCCGCTCTTAAGTTTGTGCACACCTTTAGCGAGTACTGAAACCGTGCCGAGCTGCGGAGTAAGTGCGCGGAAGACTAAAGATGATTCTGAGTAAGGCCATCTGCGCAAAACTATTCCCACACAAGATAGTTTATTCTGCATCAGCCGCGCCGAACTTTATTTCTATTTTTAGTATGCGGCGCTCGTCAGCTTGCAGCACACGCATGCTGACACCATCGAGCGTTAACACTGCTGCACTATCAAAAGGTGATGGATAATACGCACTCGCTGCATGCGATAAGTGATGTTCAGAAAATAATAAACGTTTG
>CAXGOF010000235.1:0-2012 GCA_964011335.1 uncultured bacterium | reverse complement strand
CCGTTCCGAAGCCACCAGGGTTCGTTAGCGAGAACGTGGTGCCGGCATAATCAGCAGCCGTCAATTTCCCGGCGCGTCCACGGGCAACAACATCTTGGTAAGCATCGTAAAACTGCTTAAAGTTCATGGCTTCGGCGCCTTTAATATTTGGCACCACCAAACTGCGCTGGCCGTCTTTGCCCACATCAATCGCTATCCCGATGTTAATGTATTTCGGCTGCATGCGGTAAGGCTTGCCCTCGACCTCTTTATAAAAAGCTTGCACGTTCGGCTGTTCTTTAATCGCTTGCACCATCGCGAACGCAATGAGGTGCGTGTACGAGGCTTTACCTAGCGCACGCACTTTCATGTGCGCATTAATAATTCGGCGGTTTTCTTCAAGTACCTTAACCGGAATGGTGCGCACAGATGTTGCTGTTGGCACATCAAGCGACGCATTCATATTGCGCGCAATAGATGCCGCCACTCCGCGTAGCGCTTCCGCCTCGACATCATCATCGCTCGGGGGCGCGGCACTTTTTTGCTCTTTAACCTTAGTGCCAGCTTCTGCGGCCACGCTAGAAAACCACAAGCCCCACTCTTCGTCCACCGTCGAAGGGTCTTGTCGCCATTGCTCAAAAAGGGATTCAACGTAGCCTGCGTTGACGCCAAATTGTTGTTTGAAATCGATAGTCATTACTAAGCCGCTTTTCGCGTCTCCTAGGCCATGTATTGTATCATATATGAGCAATCCCGCCGTCCCCTCTTTAGTTGAGCTTGTGCAGAAATTATCTGCTGAAGCCGGACTCGAGTTGCGCGCCATCTTGCCAGCTGCTGAACTCGACGAGGATGTCATCGAAAAGTTCGATACATGGTTAGAGGCGGGCTTTGCCGGCGAAATGAATTATTTAACCCGCGCGCGAGAAGTCGGCGCCGATTTACGCCAATGGAAGGCCTGGACGAAATCTGTTGCGCTATTCGCTTTACCGTATCGCCGCCCCCCTGGCGGCTTTCGCGGTGGCGGGCGTGTTGCCAGCTATGCTTTAGGGTCTGACTACCACAATGTCATTGGACGCAAGCTCAAAAAATTGAGTCGACGACTGCAAGAAGAAGGTGTGTGTAGGGCTACGCGCCCCACTGTCGATGCTGCCCCCGTCTTGGAGCGTGAGTGGGCGATCGCTGGCAAAGTAGGCTGGCGCGGCAAAAACACGCTATTAATTCACCCTAACCATGGCCCAATGGTGATGTTAGGTGAATTGCTCCTAGACTGCGAGCTTCCCGAGTGGTCACAGCCAAAAACAAGGAATGCCACTTGTGGAAGCTGCACGGCATGCATAGATGTATGCCCGACCTCGGCTTTTAACGCGGAATATCAACTCGATGCGAGGAAATGCATCTCTTACTTCACCATTGAGGTTACCAACAAGCCCATTCCTCTAGAATTTCGTGCAAAAATGCAAGACTGGGTGTTCGGGTGTGACGAATGTAGCACTATTTGCCCATTCGGTGACGAAGAATCTGACTTTGATGCTGATTGGGGGAGGCACCCCGCTTTGCAACAACTTAGCCTCGAAGATTTATTAGCCACTTATGAACAAGATTTCCACAAGCTATTCACAGGATCACCCATTCGCCGTGCGGGCTGGGAAGGCATGCTCAGAAACGCCTGTGTCGCTCTTGGGAACTTGAAAATGGGTGAAAAAGCTTTAAAAAATGCCCTTGACCACGAAAGCAAATTGGTAAGAGAGCACGCAGATTGGGCCATTCATCGGCACGTCCAGCTTGACTCAATACCTTAATGGTGTGGCTATAGTCGTTCAGTAACTAGAAAACGTATTTATAAATTCCGTTACTAAAAGTTGAGCTGCCGGCATCGTAGGCTTGCAGCCAGATCGAGACGCCTGATGCGAATGGCGGGGGCGTGACACCGTAGCTCGCGAAACCGCTACTCGAAGCAGTCATTCTCGACATTAATTTTATGGGATTAGACAAGTAAGCAAGACCATGAGGGGTGGTTGTGGCTGCGCCGCCAG
>CAXGOF010000234.1:0-2061 GCA_964011335.1 uncultured bacterium | reverse complement strand
CTCAACTCTTTAGCAAAAGCCTGATGGATGGCTTGCATTGCCGCAGATGGACCGCCGGCGAGGGCTCCAATCTCAGGCGTGCATAACGCATAAGTTAATTCATGCTCATGCAAAATCGCTTTACCGCCCGTCGATCGACGGACAACATCGCATCCACGCTCTCTGGCAGCGGCAATGTCGATGTCAGCAGCGTTTTGAAAATAACCTAAAGATAGGGTGGGGTTTTGCCAGCGGTAAAAACGCAGCGTCGGCGTACTTTGCAGTTCGAGCAAAGCTTCGTCACGACCCATGTTGACGGCGCCATCAATGGCACCGTCAACAATTAAGCGACCTTGGATTTTAGTCATTTACTGACAGCGAAAACAAAGTTGCGGATCTTTAACCGCCTTCGCTTCGTCAACGCGTGACACCGGCATGTTGCGCGGCGCTTGGTGCAAGATATCTTCTCCGGCAGCGGCTTCTTTAGCTACCTGGATGAGCGCTTCAATAAACGCATCAAGCGTTTCTTTTGATTCCGTCTCGGTGGGCTCAATCATGATTGCTTCAGCAACAACCAGCGGGAAGTAAACGGTCGGTGGGTGGTAACCTAATTCGATTAAGCGTTTGGCGATATCGATAGTGTGAATGCCAGCCTCGCGCATTTCTTTAGTCGGACGCGCTACAAACTCGTGCATGCAAATACGGTCGAATGGCACGCGCCAATGATCGCTAACTTTCACACGAATGTAATTTGCATTTAGCACCGCATTTTCAGCAACGCGCTTAATGCCTTCAGCTCCCAAGCGTTTCATGTAAGCATAAGCACGCACCAACACCAAGAAGTTGCCATGGAAACCACGGACCCGACCGATGCTTGATTCAGGTGTGCTTAGCTCAAAACCATTCTCGCCTTGTACAACCGATGGAGTCGGTAAGTACTTCGTGAGTTCTTCTGTAACACAAATCGGCCCAGAGCCTGGCCCGCCACCGCCGTGCGGAGTACTGAATGTTTTGTGTAAGTTAAGGTGCATCATGTCGATACCAAAATCACCAGGGCGGGTAATGCCCATGATGGCGTTGAAGTTGGCGCCGTCCATATAAACTTTTCCGCCGGCTTGGTGAACTAGGTCACATATTTTGACGACATCTTCTTCGAACAAGCCTAGCGTGCTTGGGTTAGTAATCATCAAGCCAGCAGTGTCGTCACCAAGGTGTTCAGCCAAGTCGCTGACCGCACATAATCCGCGATCGTTTGACTTGACGGTAATTACATCGAAACCTGCAAGCGCACATGATGCCGGATTGGTACCGTGCGCGCTGTCCGGAATCAAAATCTTACGACGCTGGTTTTGCCCTTGGTCATCTAACCAAGCACGCAGCACCATCAATGCTGTCAGCTCGCCATGCGCGCCTGCTGCAGGATGTAAAGTCACACCCGGTAAGCCCGTAGCTTCGCCTAAGTCGGCAGCCAAATGATGCATCAACTCGAGAGCACCTTGAACAGTGTCGTCGTCTTGATAAGGGTGCAAGTTGTACCACTGTGGGTCTGCGGCAATTCTTTCGTTAACCACCGGATTGTACTTCATAGTGCATGAGCCAAGTGGGTAGAAAGTAGTGGATATCGCGTAATTCTTTTTACTTAAGCGTGTGAAGTGACGAATCAAATCGAGTTCGCCTAATTCAGGCAAAGCTGGAGCTTTCTCGCGCAGCATATGTGCCGGTAGATCGGCAGTGGCAACAGCGCGGTCGGCGCCAGGTGTTTGCCAATTGCGGCGACCCGGACGCGAGTCTTCAAAGAGCAATGGGACAGGAGCTAAGTACATTACGCTACCTCCGGAATAAAGGTTTGCTTGGCAATAGTGCTAAGCGCAATTAAATCTTCTGGCATGGTCCGTTCGGTGCAAGCCAAAGTGAAGCAGCCATCCATATCGTCGTACCATGCAGACATCGCCAGCACACCTTGCACGCCTTGTGCCCTTAGGTTTTGTTTAAACAGCGCGACCATTTCATCGTTGTCCACCCGAAAACAAACTTCGTTGAAGAAGTGTTGCTTGGGGAAAGCACGGCGAATGCCAGCTAGGT
>CAXGOF010000233.1:0-2076 GCA_964011335.1 uncultured bacterium | reverse complement strand
ATCCAAAGGCTTAGCGGTAACGACAATTTAGCCTTCTTTGATGCGATTGCGCCGGTGGTAGTTGCTGAAAGCCTAAACACCGAGGTCATCTTCGCTGCGGCGCGTTACGACAATGGCGACGCCGATTACCTCAACATTCCGCTCGACAAAGAACAATACTATGCGTTTGTCGACGAGCTACTGGCTGCCGAAAAGCACGCACCAAAAGATTTCGAGGCCAACGACCCTAAGGCGAAGCAGTTTTTCGAACGCTGCTTACCCGTCGAGATCATCGCAGCACGCGGACGTGATTCCTTGCGTTTTGGGCCGATGCGACCTGTAGGACTTGACGATCCACGCACAGGTCATTGGGCTTATGGCATCATCCAGTTGCGAAAAGAAAACTTACAAGGCAGTTTATATAACTTAGTCGGCTTTCAAACGAATTTAACTTATGGCGAACAAGAGCGTGTGTTGCGTACTCTACCTGGTATGGAAAAAGTCGAGTTCGCGCGTCTAGGCTCTATGCATCGCAATACGTTTCTCAATTCACCGCAAATGCTTGATGCGACGATGCAATTTCGCAAGCAGCAAGGGCTGTTCTTTGCGGGCCAAATCTGCGGCATGGAAGGTTATCTAGGTAATATTGGTAGTGGGTTGATAGCTGCGCTAAACATGGCGCGCTTGATTGCAGGCCAAGAATTAGTTTGCCCCCCTCGCGAAACGCTACTTGGCGCACTATGCCATCATGTTAGCGAGTCGCCAGCCACGTCTTTTCAGCCTATGAAAGCCGAATTTGGCTTACTGACACCGCTCATCCCTCCGGTTAAGAAAAAATTACGTAAGCAAGCTTATGCAGATCGAAGTGATGCAAAAATGCAAGAGTTTAGGCATAATATGAGCGAGTCAAACACTACGACCCCAATTTAATCATGCAAAGCATCTCAGAAATTACTACGTTCACCAACGAACCTTTTACCGACTTCTCCACCGATGTGAATCGTAGCGCTTACAACGCCGCATTGGCCAAGGCCGAAGCTAGCTTCCCTATCGTGTGTCGCCTATCTATTGACGGCCAAGATTCTGAAGGTGGTGCCGGCACTTTCGAGTCAACGGACCCATCTCTTACTTCGCGCGTTGTTGCTAATTGCGCAAAGGGCGATGTTAATGACGCGCAGCGCGCAATGGTTGGCGCACATAAAGCTTTCGAAGAATGGTCCAAGCGTTCTGCTGAAGAGCGTGCTGAATTTTTCTTTAAGGCAGCACGTATCATGCGTTTACGTAAGCACGATTTCTCTGCAGTGATGACTTACGAAGTTGGCAAGTCACGCGCCGAAGCGGATGGCGACACCGCCGAAGCTATCGACTTCATTGAGTTCTACGCACGCGAAGCACTGCGCTATGCACGTACGCAGCCGATTACTCCTGCTCCAGGCGAACACAACGAAATGATTTACATTCCTTTGGGTGTAGGCGCCGTTATTCCTCCATGGAATTTCCCTCTTGCGATTATGGTAGGAATGTGTACAGCAGCTATCGTATCCGGGAATACGGTTGTATTAAAGCCGGCATCTGAAAGCCCTGGCATCGCGAGCATGTTCATTGACCTAATGAAAGAAGTTGGGCTGCCTGCAGGCGTTCTTCAATTCTGCCCTGGTGGCGGAGCCGAAGTCGGAAACGCCTTGGTTGAACACCCTCTTACGCGCTTCATTTCATTCACAGGTTCGGCCGAAGTTGGCAAAGAAATTTATGCTAAAGCAGGCAAAACTCCAGATGGTCAGATATGGCTCAAGCGCGTGGTCGCCGAAATGGGCGGTAAAGACTTTATGTTCATTGATGAAGACGCTGATATCGACTCTGCCGTTGCTGGTGCGCACGCAGCGGGATTTGGCTATTCAGGTCAAAAGTGCTCCGCGCTATCACGCTTAATACTACACTCAAAAATTCACGATGAATTCATTGAGAAGTATTTACCTTTAGTTGAAGCAACGGTTGTTGGCCACCCAAGTGATGAGGCCACTTATGTTGGTGCGCTGATCAACGAGTCTGCACTTAATGGTGCGCTGAAAGGCATAGAAGAAGCCAAGAGCGATGGCA
>CAXGOF010000232.1:0-2102 GCA_964011335.1 uncultured bacterium | reverse complement strand
ATAGGAACATATGGGATGGTTGCCGTCCCATATGTTATGGTCTAAACGCGTCTAACGAATCAGGATTTGCTAGGGCTTCACTGTTAGCTACATCGCGCCCGTGTAAGACATCACGCACAGCCATCTCGGATATTTTTCCGCTGCGCGTACGCGGGATATCATTCACTGCCGAGATTTGAGCAGGGACATGGCGTGACGTAGTATTCTCGCGAATGCGCTGCGCAATCTCCTGTTGTAGTTCTTGGCTAAGTGGAGTGTCGCCGGACATCACCACGAACAGCACCACTTCTTGGTCGCCGTCGCTAGTGCTTTTTCCTACTACTACCGCTTCAAGAATCTCGGGAAAAGATTCTACTTGGCGGTAGATTTCGGCGGTACCGATACGCACTCCGCCAGGATTAAGAGTCGCATCTGAGCGACCATACATGATCAAACCACCGTGCTCAGTTATTTCGACCCAGTCTCCATGTCGCCAAACACCGGGGAAGAACTCGAAGTAAGCTGCCAAGTAACGTGCATCGTTATCGTCTTGCCAAAAGCCTATTGGCATCGACGGGAAGGATTGCAAGCAAACTAATTCTCCGGACTCGCCGATTAACTTCGCTTGCTCCGAGTCATAAATAGCTACATCCATGCCAAGGCCGCGTTGCTGAATTTCACCACGCCACACCGGAGAAATGGGAGAACCAAGTGCGAAGCATGATAGTAAATCTGTACCACCAGTTATCGAGGCGAGCAGCAAATCTGACTTGATATTCTCATAGACCCAATCAAAGGATTCAGCTATCAGTGGAGAACCTGTCGACAAAACACAGCGCAACGAACTCAGATCATTACCACCACGCGGATTTACTTGGGCCTTCTTGCAAGCGTCAATAAACTTTGCCGAAGTACCGAAGACGTTAATCTGTTCACTATCAATAAGATTAAACATCTTCGAAGCATCGGGGTAGAAAGGATTGCCATCGTAAAGGACTACTGTAGCGCCAACTGCGAGAGCCGAACTTAGCCAATTCCACATCATCCAACCAGTGGTGGTGAAATAGAATATCTTTTCATCCGGACGCAGGTCGCAGTGCAATGAATGTTCTTTGCGATGCTGCAACAAGGTTCCACCTTGACCATGAACAATACATTTTGGCCTCCCCGTAGTGCCTGACGAGAACATGATGTACAAGGGGTGATCAAAGTCGAGCGCTACAAATTCGAGCACGCCACTCATGCCCGCCATCGCGAAATCGTCAAACAAAGCATGTGGTGTTAACAAGTCATCTTCAACATAGTTTGCAGCGGCAGTCGCATCAGCGTAAGGAACGACCACAACCTGTTCAACACTCGGCAGACCACCTACTATTTCGCGTAATTTATCGCTAACGTCAATGACTTTTGATTTGTATGTATAAGCCACGCATCCGAGCAACACCTTCGGCTCTATTTGCCCGAAGCGATCGATAACACCAGCGACGCCGAAGTCTGGTGAGCATGATGACCAGACGGCGCCCAAACTTGAGGTCGCTAACATGGCAATAATGGCCTCAGGAACGTTGGGCAAATATGCTGCGACACGGTCACCTTCACCCACTCCTGCATGCATGAGTGAGGTGCGCAGACAGCGCACTTGTTCCGCTAGCTGGGCGAAAGTTATTGCGCGGCGACTGCCATCTTCAGCAACAAAAACAATGGCGTCTGCATGATCGCGACGGCGCAATAAATTCTCGGCGAAGTTTAATTTCGCTTTCGGAAACCATTGTGCGCCGGGCATCTCATCATGAGCAAGAGTGACATCGCCCATTTCGCCAATGACCTCAAACTGTTGCCAAATTTCTTTCCAGAATTGTTGCCGGTTATCAACCGACCATTGCCACAGTTGGGAATACTCGACATCAGCAGCCACAGCAACAACGCCCGCTTGTTCAGCAAACTGGGCCATCTGCGATTGTGCAATCGCGGATTTACTAGGCTGCCAAAGAGGTCCTGCCATTTAAGTGATGACTTGATGCTTGCGCCCTACTTTAATGAACGCCGCCACAGCTTTTTCAATTTGTTCAGGAGTGTGCCCTGCAGAAATTTGCACTCGAATACGAGCCTGCCCGCGGGGCACC
>CAXGOF010000231.1:0-2147 GCA_964011335.1 uncultured bacterium | reverse complement strand
TTTTTACGAAGACCCGCGCGAGGCATCCCCGGAATCGAGTATTCATGCTAGCGAGATGCTCGAAATGATTTCGCAGTCTCTAAACCCTGAGGATCGCGAGATTTTATATCTACGCTTTTTCATGAACTACTCGCTTAAAGAAATCGGCGAGCTGTATAGCCTGTCGCAATCGCGTGTCTCGAAAATTCTCGGTCGTATTACCGAGCGCTTGCGCGTTAGATTCGAAGAACGGATTTAGCTAGATTGTAGAAGCCTAGCGTTTCGCTAAGTATTTGCTTTAGATTCTCTAGCGGAATCATATTTTTGCCATCCGATGGTGATTCGAGTGGGCGCGGATGCGTTTCAATAAAAAACCCGTTGTAGCCGGCTGCTGCTGCCGCGCGTAACAAAATCGGAGCGCGTTGCCAATCGCCACCCGTGCGGTCTCCTCCTGAGGCAGGCTGCTGTACGGAATGCGTGGCGTCAAAGAGTAATGGGTAATCTTTGTAGCGGAAATCGGGCATGCTCGCAAAATCCACTACAAGGCCGCCATAGCCGAAGAAAGTCCCTCTCTCCGTGAGCATGATATTATCGTTATTGCAGGCTTCGACCTTTGCCGCTGCGTGACGCATTGCTGACGGCGCTAAGAATTGACCTTTTTTAATATTTACAAATCTACCTGTATTGGCAGCAGCAGTTAGCAGGTCGGTTTGACGACATAAGAATGCAGGAATCTGCAAGACGTCGGCAACCTTTGCCACTTTCTGACAATGTTCAGGCAGGTGAATATCAGTAACAATGGGTACCTGCAGTTTTTCGCGAATCTCTGCAAGAATATCTAATCCTTGTTCAAGACCGACTCCACGGTCAGCGTCGCTCGAAGTGCGATTGGCTTTGTCGAATGAGGCTTTGAAGACCCAGTTGAACCCGAGTTCGCTAATTTCATCGGCGATTTGGTGAGCAATATCGATAGTCTTTGGACCTTCGATGGCGCAAGGGCCAGCTAAGAGTGTGGGGCGCTCATCGAGCTTAAGTAGGGTGGGTGAGAGGCTCATGTCGTTATTAAAACAGGTATTTGAGATTCATCGAAGTCTAATTCTATAGGAGAGTAGCCAGCAAAATCGCCGTCAATCTGCACTGGAGCAGGCTTGTCACCTTTGATAATAACATGCTTGGCAGTTAGATGAGTTACATGTGGATGCTTTCGCAATTGTCCACTAGCCGCTGCTAAGGCAAATAGACCACCACTAAGTAAATTGATGTCTTTAAAGAGAAACAACTCCCATAGTTGGTCGTCAAGGGCGCTGTTACCCAAACGCAATATCGGACTGCCATAAATGTTTACACCTGACACAATGCCATAGGCAAACTCGCCAATTTCTTGGCCATCCGCGATAACCGTTTGCGGGCAGGGCTTCCAGTTTTTTAGTGCCAAACCCAGTGGCTTGATGTATTGTGCCATGTGAATGGGACCGCTGCGGTGTTCATCCATGATGCGTATTATCTCGCCGTCGAACCCAAAGCCGATGCACAAAAAAGCTCGCTGCGTAACAGTCTCTTCGTCTCGCTGCAAGCTGACCATAGGCGTATCAATCATTTGCGTAACACCGCGCTCAAGCAAGGTCACTGTATCTGCTGGGCGTTTCGAAATTTTCAAGACATGCGCCAGAACATTTGCAGTGCCCAGTGGTGAAATAGCAATCGGCGGCGGCGCAGATTTGAATCCATCAACAGCTGCGTTAACCGTACCATCTCCTCCGACAATGACTATGCGCTCGGCAGTCTTTGCACTTTGTTCAGCCCAGTCGGAAACATCCTCACGGCTGCGGCTAAAGTGGATGCCAACCTCATGCCCACGTGTGCTGCACAATTCAGCGATACGTTGCGCGCGCTCGGTGCCACGGCCTCTACCCGAATTTGGGTTTGCAATGATTTCGATGTTCATGAGATGCTGCTAGCGTGGTAGCCTATGGCAATGTCTAGCGTACAGAGTGTAGCACCGACCTTATTTTCCGGGGTAGGCGGAGTCCTAGGATGCGGTTTTAGCCAGCATGCTTTGCCGCCGAATTCGCATTATCTTTCGCGTACTTCTTATCGCCACTTCCTGGCGCATCACCACCAACTCAATCTGACAGATGTCGGTGCTAGATCGGAAGAGCGTCGTGTAG
>CAXGOF010000230.1:0-2158 GCA_964011335.1 uncultured bacterium | reverse complement strand
AATTCACTTGAAAAAAAATGGCTTATGTGATTAAGTCTGTTTGCAATTCCCTTTAATAGTTTTTTATGCCAAAGCACTAGTAATAGATAGTCAAATAAGCAACAATGAGCCTGTAATCCTGGAATTGATAACACTTTGGCTAAATCTAAACACTTAAACGCTGACCAAATGGCGGCATCGCAGCGCGAGATCTCGATATCCGAGTTTTTTGCGAAGAATCGTCACCTGCTAGGCTTTGATAACCCGAAGAAGGCGCTTCTCACCACCATTAAAGAAGCGGTCGATAACTCTATGGACGCCTGTGAAGAAGCTGGAATCCTTCCGGAAATATTGGTCGAAATTATGCCCATAGATGGTCAAGATGACCGTTTCAAGGTAGCTATCCAAGATAATGGTCCTGGAATCGTCAAGGCTCAGGTACCAAATATCTTCGGCAAGTTGCTCTACGGCTCTAAATTTCACAGCCGCCGTCAGTCTCGTGGTCAGCAAGGTATTGGCATTTCGGCTGCCGGCCTGTATGCGCAGATGACGACGGGAAAAGGCCCAGAAATTATTTCGCGAGTCAAGCGTAAAAAAGCGCACCATTTTCTGCTGCAAATGGACTCGACAAAAAACAAGCCGATGATTACGCGCGACGAAGAGCTTGCTGACTGGCATCTAAAGCATGGCACGCGCTTTGAATGCACGCTCGAGGCGACTTACAAGCGCGGTAAAGGATCGGTTGATGATTACATTAAGCAAACTGCCGTTGCCAACCCACATGCATCACTCACCTATCTCGCGCCGGGGATGGAAGAGCCCATGGTTTATGAGGCAGCATCAAAGGTTGTGCCAGAGCGCGGCGAAGAAATTAAGCCGCACCCGTATGGTGTAGAACTTGGCGAGTTAATCAAAATGCTGCGCCAAACAAATTCGCGATGGCTGTCGGGCTTCTTAAAAGAAGATTTCTGTCGCGTTGGACCCAAGGTCGCAAAATCAATTATCGCCGAAGCGCGTCTTAGCGAAAAATCTTATCCGTCACGCATCGCACGCGAAGAAGCAGATGCGCTGCACCGTGCCATTCAAAAAGCTAAGATTTCATCGCCGCCGACAACATGTTTGTCGCCCATAGGCGAAGAACGTATTCTAGAAGGGCTCCAAAAAGAAACCGATGCTGACTTTTACGCGGTTTGCACACGGCCACCTTCTGTGTATAGAGGTAACCCCTTTCAAATTGAAGTTGGCATTGCGTGGGCTAAGCCTGGCGATGACCACCTCGATGTCGACGGTGATGGCAAGATTACTAAAATAAAAAAGAAGAAGCGCGGCACTTTTGACACCGAGAACTTGTTGGGCAATGCTGACGACGCCATACGTATTCTACGCTTTGCCAACCGCGTGCCGTTGTTAAGCCAGCAAGCTAGTTGCGGTTTCACCAAGGCGGCTATTGCTACTAGCTGGAAAAACTACGGCTTGCAACAATCAAAGGGTTCCTTGCCCGTTGGCTCCGCAGTAATTTTGGTGCATATGGCAAGCGTATGGGTACCGTTTACCTCTGAGGCCAAAGAGGCGATTGCGCCATACGATGAAATCCTTAAAGAAATGCGACTCGCAATCATGGAGGCCGGTCGAAAGCTCGCAATCCATCTCCGCAAAAAACGTCGCCTTGCCGATGCCGAGCGTAAAAAAGACTACATCAAGAAATACATCCCCCAAATCGGCATCGCTCTTCAGGACATTCTGGAACTGAGTGACCGACAGAGAACAGGTGCAGAATCAAAACTTGCCGATGTTCTCGAACGAAGCCGAAAGATGTAAGGGAGCAAAGATGGCAAAAAAGATCACCCGCGCATATTTGGATAAAGTCCGCCGTGACAATGCGAAAAAGGATAAAAAGACGATCGCCAGCATCGAAAATGCTGCTGACGACATCTACAAAAAGATTCTAAAAAAGGGAAAACCTTTGATGAGGTTTCCAGTTCGAAGCCTGAGCAATGTCTCCTACGACAAACGCAAAGGTTACCTGGAGATTGGCAAGTCGAGAAAAGAGAGAACTTTGACGGTCAATACCGTCAAAGGCTTTGCACAAACCCTCAGAATGATGGGGCTTTCCAGAGATCTGGTGATCAATAATGATTTCGCCACGAAGCGAGATGTTTATTACCAATCCAAGAATTGG
>CAXGOF010000229.1:0-2209 GCA_964011335.1 uncultured bacterium | reverse complement strand
TAAAATTGACCGCACCAGGCGACGCATTTCTTTGCCGAACCTAAAGCAGTTTTCTTTGCCAAGCAACTCACGGTGGGGCGCAATCTCACTGCCAACCGCAGGACGACCTGCGGCAATACATTCCAGTAACGCATTCGGTGCACCACCTTCAGAGTGACTTGAACTTATCGCAATTTTGCTTGCGTTGACCACTGCCGATAATTCGATACGACTTAGGTTGCCTAGATAATGAGCCCAACTGTGCTTCGCTACTTCAATGTGAAATTCTTTAGAGTACTTGCCGCCGAAATCATGGCCGGCAAAGCAAACCACTAATTGTGGTCGTTCTTTCACCAATGCGGCCATCTCGTAGAGCGTCTCGCTAACATTCTTTATCGCACGAATGCCGTTTGGTACGATCACCAGTTCGCTTTCATTAGTCAGCGCGGGCATTCCATCAGGCAAATCACTTTTAGTGGATCGCGGTAAGGGCAAAACGGCCTGCGGAATGATAGTAGTTTTGCCGCGCGCGCACTCAAACAAATCTTTGACGCGTCTTCCAGGACTAGCGCCCAAGCTAATGCAATGCTCTGCGGCGGCAACCGCTGCGTTTACATGTGCAGGTGGCTTGCCATTTAGGTCAGTGCCAGTAAATAGCACTACGTATTGAGAATTGTTTTCGACGCACCAAGCCTGAACCAGTGGAGCAGTGTTAACGGCATGACAAGCAATCAGCAAATCAAATTTCTCGCTAACATCGTTTAGCGCGTTGATGTCAATAATCGTCACTTGATGTTTGCGCGCCTCTAGGCCCTCAGCTAAACGTCGCGCGGTTGTAGTATTGCCTCGGGAGGCATTTACGGCGCACGGCAGCACGATAAGTAATTTTAATTTCATTTACTTGCCACCTGACAACTGGTCGAGAAACTCGATATTGTCAGCAGAAGTTTCGATGCGTTGCACCAATAATTCCATGGCTTCAACGGGGTTCATCTCGTTCAAGACTTTGCGCATTAAGTAAACGCGCTGCAACTCATCTGAGCTAAACAACAAATCTTCTTTACGCGTGCCTGATGGATTGATGCCAATCGCTGGCCAAACTCGACGCTCAGCTAAAGTGCGATCAAGAACTAATTCCATGTTGCCGGTACCTTTAAACTCTTCGAAAATGACTTCATCCATTTTTGAATTAGTATCAATCAATGCCGTCGCCAAAATAGTTAACGAACCGCCGTTTTCGATGTTGCGGGCTGCGCCAAAGAACCGTTTCGGCTTCAACAACGCATCGGAAACTAAGCCGCCTGTCATGATCTTCGAGTTCGATGACGCACAATTGTTGTAAGCACGTGCTAGTCGGGTAATCGAGTCTAATAACACCACGACATCTTGCCCTTGTTCGACACGTGCCTTGGCTTGTTCGATAACGCGCTCGGCCACCTGAATATGGCGTTCAGGAGGCTCATCGAAGGTGCTAGCTGCAATTTCGCGATTTTCACCTATCACTGAGCGTTCGAAATCAGTCACCTCTTCAGGGCGCTCGTCAACCAGTAAAATCATCAGGTGACATTCAGGGTAGTTGGTACAAATAGCATTAGCGATCAGTTGCAGCAACACTGTTTTGCCAGTGCGCGGCGGCGCCACAATTAAACCACGTTGACCTTTTCCAACCGGCGAGACCAAGTCAATAATGCGTGTTTCAGTGACACCTTTATCAGTCTCAAGGCGCAAACGCTCTTCAGGATAAAGTGGGGTGCAGTCGTGAAACGGGACATTTGAAAACTGCTTTTCAGGATCGTCACCAAACACTGCGAGTACTTCGTGCAGCACCAACATATCCTCTTTGCCCTCTTCGTCCGGCAAGGGCATCAACACGCCAGAAACAATTTGTCCCGCTTGCAAGTGATGTTTTTCAATTAAGACTTTGTGCAGTAATGCATCGGTGTCAAAGTTAGGGGTATAGTCGTTTTCGTTGTGGCGCAAAAAACCATGCCCTTCAGCTGTGACTTCAAGCGTGCCTTCAGTGAAGAACACTTGCCCTTCATTGAATTGCGTGCGAATTAAACGGCGTAACAATTCGCCGCGTTGCAATCCCAGGGCATCTTCGACACCAGCCTTGTCGGCCAAGTCTTGCAAGTCAGGCAAATCTAATTTAATGAAGGTCGATAAGTGGAAATCGGCTTTTTTGCGTTTCGTCGCAAACGATTTGACGTCTTTTTGTGCCCACTCATTT
>CAXGOF010000228.1:0-2220 GCA_964011335.1 uncultured bacterium | reverse complement strand
GTCGATGGCAAGCAAATGAGCTTGAAGCAATTTCATGATAGAGTTCTGAGACAAGGACCAATTCCAATAGCTGCGGTTCGCGCAAATCTTGACGAAAATGTTAAGATATCGACCATGGCAAATTGGGAATTTAATGATTAGTTGGCTTGTCTTAAGCCTGCTAAGTGCGCCGCAGCAAGTTCAGTACTCGCGTGACATTCAGCCTATTCTCTCGAGCTCGTGCTTCACCTGCCACGGTCGTGACCCGTCATCGCGCAAAGAAGACTTGCGGCTTGACAGCTTTGATTCCGCCACAGCAGAGCGCGAGTCCGGCTTCCCACTCGTTCCAGGAGACCCCGAAGCTAGTTTAATTTGGCAACGCATTAACGCTAAAGATCTTGATGACATTATGCCGCCACTTAAAAGCAAGGTCCACGATCAACTAATAGACGAACAGCGCCTACTTATTTATGACTGGATAAAACAGGGTGCAAAATATGAAAAGCATTGGGCGTTTATACCTCCGCAAAGAAGTGATGTGCCCGACCGGGCGAACCCGATTGACCACTTTATTCAACAACGCAGTGCAAAGGCTGAGAAGCACACTTTAATACGGCGTTTATTTATCGATGTAACTGGCTTGCCCCCCACTCTTGAAGAATACGATTTGTTCGCCGGCTTAAGTCAGACTGAACGCATCAACAAATTATTCAGCGCTCCTGTTTATCAACAGCGTTATGCCGAACGCATGGCCACGCCCTGGCTTGATGCTTCTCGCTATGGTGATACCATCGGCACGCACACGGACTCCGGCCGACAAATGTGGAAATGGCGAGATTGGGTGCTAGAAGCTTATCGCAGTAACATGCCCTTCGATCAGTTCACTTACGAACAACTGGCTGGCGATCTCATTGAGAATGGATCGCTATCACAAAAAGTGGCAAGTGGCTTTAATCGTAACCATGTTATGACCGACGAAGGTGGTGCTATCAATGAAGAATATTTAGTGGAGTACGCAGCCGAGCGCACCAATACTACCGGAGAAGTTTTCTTAGGATTGGCTATGGGATGTGCTCGTTGTCACGACCACAAATTTAACCCAATCACGCAAGAGGATTTCTTCAGCATGTTCGCCTACTTCAACTCGAACGACGAACCCGGACTATATTCGCAAGAAGGCAACAACCCAACTCGCGCCTTCGAGCCGATGATAAGTGTGCCGAGCAGCAAGCAGCAATCACAATTAGAACTGTACGGTGTCGACATCGCGGCAGTAGAGGCTATGCTTGCCCTGCCAAGTCCAAAGGACGCAGCAGAATTCGTGTCTTTCCT
This sequence comes from uncultured bacterium, assembly GCA_964011335.1. Lineage (GTDB taxonomy): Bacteria > Planctomycetota > UBA1135 > UBA1135 > UBA1135 > JAPKEZ01. The sequence goes on along the minus strand of CAXGOF010000228.1, from coordinate 909 downwards.
CGATAACGCTAAAGAAGAGCTTGGTGTGAAATGGCATGACTCAACCATTTCGGAAGCAAGTACCTCTAGCGAGTCCACTATCATTTTTGAGAACAACACCTTTGTTCTCAGCGGAGAAAATCCTTCCACCGACGAGCACTTTATTTCATTAGACGTCGCTGAATCAAGTTCGCGCATGTTGCTATTCGAATTCAGCAACGGCAGAGCAGCTAATGGTAATGTCGTTCTGTCCTCGGTAGAAGCTGAATGCGTATCTTTAGCCGACCCGACTCAGCGAAACAGCATAAACTTTGATTGGGCATGGGCCGATCATTCACAAGACAACGACGACTGGGAAGCCGTTAACGTTCTTGATGACGATGACAAAACAGGATGGGCTCCTGCGGCACACATGGTTGATGGCGGACGCAATTTACTGCTGATGGCAGATGCAAAGTTTGGCTACGCCGGTGGCAGTCAGATTAAGATTACTCTGCGCTACAAATCAGTGCATGCGCAACACGTTTACGGGCAAGCAACCATTACTGCGGGCGACATCACCACTAGCAGTCTCGACCTAATGCCGATAGCGAGCTCGCGTTGGTACGGGACTTGGCCATACACTCCTACCGACCGATACTCTGGATACGATCAAACCTTTGGCCCAGAAGCCGATGCCACAATCGATTTCGGGAAAAAGTATGCGCCCGACTCCTACTCGTGGGTGCTTGTAGAGGGCGTAAAAGACAACGAGGTTTTCAACGGCTTGCCTGCCGGAGAAAAAGTAAGTTTCGCCGGGAAGAAGTTATACGTACCATCTGCGCGAAATTTTGAAGTTTCCATTGGCAGCGATGATGGCGTACAAGTTTTTCTGAATGGCAAGATGGTCTTTGAGAATAGAATTGACCGTGGCGCCACACCTGACGGCGA
>CAXGOF010000227.1:0-2375 GCA_964011335.1 uncultured bacterium | reverse complement strand
TGATGTCATCGCCATCACTGTCAAAAAGAACAATTTTATTGTTACTAGAGCTGGCTGTAACACCGGTAGAGCCTGAAACTTGATTGATTGCGTCGACAGCAGATTCCACGTCGCCACTTGAAATCACAAAGTTTCCTGTTGTGAAGCCATTAATTTTTACGCTATAGGTCTTTTGTTCTGCGCTGGTGGATTCAATTGATGCATACGTCTTAGCGTACGCTTTGACGCCGGTTTCTCCGGTCAGGTTATTGACTTTCACCGCCGTCTGTTTTGCTGAATCTCCAGGACTCGCCGCTGTAGATTTTGTGCCAAGATACCCAAAAATTTCTATATCGTCTGCTTCAGTTGTCGGGTTGGCTAGCGGATCCGCTTGGGCAGCTCGTGCACCTACGCCTTCACCGACTAATGTATGGGCACCCACATTTTCAGCTGCCACAGAGTCCACCGAGAAAATAATGTTCTCGCCTTCTTCTATTCCTACCTGTAAGGCTTTATTTAGAAAGGTGCCATCAAGAATCAATTCGCCGTTGTAGCGAGTGCTCGCTGATACGCGCGATATTTCCTGAATCAACAGGTTCACTTCCGACTGAAGGAATGTTCTGTCTGCTGAACTGTTGGTTCCGTTCGCCGCTTGCAGCGCTAGTTCACGCATTCGTTGCAACATATCCGAGACTTCGCCCAGGGCACCTTCAATGGACTGGGTTAAAGCCTGCCCATCGTTGGCGTTTTTGACTGCCATCGCTAACCCTCGGACTTGAGCGGTCATTCGTTGGGTCATTGCTAAACCAGCAGCATCGTCTGCAGCACTATTGATCTTTGAGCCTGTCGACAAGCGCTCCATTGCTGTTTCCAGCTCTGCACTAGACTCAGCTAAAGCTCGCTGGGCAGTTAATGAAGATACGTTGGTGTTGATTACTAAAGCCATAACGTTACCTACTCTTTAAAGTCCTTTGTTAGTTACTCGCCTCGAAGTGCGCGCCGCACACCACCGATCCGATTTTCAATAAATTGCATAGTTGCGGTATAACGAGTTGATTCTTTACCAAATTCCGCTTGCTGTACTGAAAGCTCAACCGTATTACCATCTGCCGAAGGGTTTAGCGGATTTCGATAAACCAATCCGTCTTTGCCAGCCTTCGCTGCATCAATGTGCGACCCATGAGTCATCGTCATATCCTTCATGCCTGCTTGCGTAGACCTCATCACAGACTTAAAGTCGATATCACGTGCCTTATAGTTTGGTGTATCTGCGTTCGCGATATTTTCCGAGAGCACGTTTAATCTACGCTCTCTCAGCTTTAACGCGCTCTCATGGATACCAAACACATTCTCAAAAATCGTCACAGTTCCTTCCATTTTTCCTAAAGTTCTTAACCTTGTTGACCGATTAGTTAATTGAGATTAATTCGGCCAGTACTTGGGTAAAGCAACCACCGTGCCAAGTTCTGTCGATTGCTCTCAACTTGTTGAATTAAAATAATAAAAGAGATTTTTTACTGATTAGAACAAGGCATTGTAGAAACTAGGCGGCAACATTTACCGGTCATGTTGAAAAATAGGCGGCACCTTGCTGCCGCTAATCGGCTGCGATGCATAGATGATCAAATGTGATGCCGACAGTGTTTAAAGGCAGGTCAACTAACCGTTGACTCAATCGCCAAAATTCGCCTTGCGCTGCGCTCATCTCAAACCCGCGAATCGTGTCGAGCCGCGACACGGAGACCCTTTCTCATTGCTTTTGAGCATAAACCTATGCGATCACTGAAAAGTTACGCAACAGCAATGTGCATCACCTTTACTCACCAATCAGGACAACTGGTTGTTTATCAATTGTTGAATTTAATAAACAAGCAGCATAAAGTTTGAGGACCCATCAAGGGTGTGGCGTTAATGCGCGACAAGGGTAAAAACTTATGAAGCGCTTCCTAATCACTATTATGTGCCTAATCGAGCTATCGGCTTTACTAGGCTCGCATGAGGCCGCAGCCGAGTCTAAATCTTCGATTTTACTTGAGCTAAACGAATGGCTAGCCGCAATTGAGGGAGATAACATCGCCTTCGCTTCCGAAGACCTCAGCGGCCCCATCACTCGAAAAGCGTGCGACAAACCAATCCACTTTGATTTTACTAATACTTCAAAGCGAATGATCAAAGCGGACTGTCAGGGTCAATGGCGTCGATTCATCAAAGTGCCGACAAGAATTCACTCAGCAGAATTCAGTGACAATCTAAGCGCTAATGATCCGCGTCATCTCAATGCTTACGTCTTAAAGGCTGACGCATCAGAGGGCTTTAAAATCACCAAAGATATGCTAGATGACATTCGCTCAAATAGATCTATACCCACCAACGCCTTTACCGAAATATCCCAGCTG
>CAXGOF010000226.1:0-2377 GCA_964011335.1 uncultured bacterium | reverse complement strand
TAACTTAGCTGACATCAGTCACTGGCCATTGCCAGCAGTGTCGGGGCACGGCGGCGAGTTGGTTGTCGGGCAGTTGCTCGGCAGTGACCGTCGCGTGGCTTTTATCACTGGTCGCGTTCATGCCTATGAAGGATATAGTGGCGCCGAACTAGTGCGTGGCGTGCGCGGCATGATTGAGTGGGGCGCGAAGAATGTGTTACTGCTAAATGCCGCCGGTTCCTTGAGTGAAGATATGCCACCGGGAAGCTTGATGACGTTAAGCGATCACATTAACTACTCACTGCCAAACCCATTGGCCGGCGGCGAGTTTATTGACCTGGTGGACATGTACCATCCCGAGTGGCGCGCGGCGCTGCTTGAAAAATGCCCCGACATCATGCCGGGTATTTATGCAGCATGCATTGGTCCGTCATACGAAACTCCAGCCGAGGTGGCGATGCTCCAAAAAATGGGCGCCAACGCTGTCGGCATGAGCACCATTCCTGAAGCGATTGCCGCTCACGCGATGGGCGCACGGGTTATGGCAATATCGATGCTGACAAATCTCGCGGCAGGTATCGCCGGTAGCCGTCCGAATCATCAGGAGGTGCTTGATACTGCGCGTGAAAATGCTCAAAAAGCCAGGCAGGCATTACAGTTAGCCTTAATGCTTGCATTGGATTAAAGCTTTTTTAGAATATTGGCATGACTGTTCTAGTAAACCAATCTGCACCTGCTTTCTCAGCAGCAGCAATCATGGAAGACGGATCAGCCCAAACTGTTTCTTTGTCAGATTACAAAGGTCAGTATGTGGCTCTGTTCTTCTACCCTAAAGACTTCACTTTTGTCTGACCTTCCGAGTTAATCGCTTTTGATCATCGCATGGACGAGTTCAACAAGCGCGGCATCCAAGTTTTGGGTGTCTCCATTGACGACGCAGAATCTCACACAAACTGGCGCAATACTGCTATCAACGAAGGTGGCATTGGCCCGGTTAAGTATCCTTTGTTATGCGATGAGGATCGCAGCATGACTAAGGCCTATGACGTGTTGCATGAAGAAACCACATTCGCTATGCGCGGTACTTTCTTGATTGATAAAGAAGGTATGGTGCAATCGCAAACTGTTAACAACTTGCCACTAGGTCGTAATATCGACGAAGTGTTGCGCATGTTTGATGCAGTAGAGTTTTTGGCAACTAGCGGCATGGTTTGCCCAGCCGGCTGGGCGCCAGGTAAGCCAGGCATGGAGCCTACTGCTGAAGGCGTAGCTTCATACTTGGCTGATAACGCCGACTCGCTATAGTGAAAATTTACACTCGTGGCGGAGACGACGGCGAGACTGGCCTTTATGGTGGGTCGCGCGTATCGAAGTCTTCGCCGCGAGTTTCTTGTTATGGTGGCAGTGACGAGTTGAATTCGGTTTTGGGGTGGTGCGCGGCAATCGAATCGCCATTAAGCGCCTTGCTTAGCCGCGAGCAACATCACATTTTCAATGTCGGCTCACACTTGGCAACGCCAGCTGACAAAGCCAACGATAACTTGCCTAATTTGCCAGCAGATTGCGTAGCGACCCTCGAAAAAGAAATTGACGATTTTGATACTCAGCTAGAGCCACTGAAAAACTTTATTTTACCAGGTGGATGCGAGCTGTCAGCGCGGCTGCATATTGCGCGCACCGTATGCCGCCGCATCGAGCGCGATTTAGTCGAACTCGCGGCTGTTGATAATATCGATGGCGAATTTATAAAGTACTTTAACCGCTTGTCCGACTGGTTGTTTACTTTAGCGCGTTATGCGAATAAGTTAGACGAGACTATGGATGTTTTGTGGCGTAGCGACGTTTAAATTCGTCAAGCTTGCCAGATTCAACCATCGCCTGCGCGCAGCGCGTACCTGCGGCAATCACCTGATCGCCTTGATGGAAGTCAAACAAGCCAATGCCGAATACCGCAGGCTCTAAAACCAACTCAGGTTTTTCTGCGGCAATCTGAAAGCGGCAAATACGTTGTTCCATGTGCGTAATGGTGTCACTCAGTGAGGCGAATAAGCCAGGGCGCCCTTCTTTGTTTGATTGACGCATTTTTAGCAGTAATCGCTCTAGGCGGTTTAATTCTGCCTTTGAGGTTTGATCGATAGGGTCGAGATCGCCTTGGAACGGTAGGCTAGTGTTAAATAAATTGACAGCAATCACTGGCAAGCCTGGACATAATTTACGTGCGGCTGAGATGGGTACGGGCGAGGATACTCCGCCGTCAACTAGCCATTGGTTATTCACTTGTACTGGCGCGAATACTCCGGGGATAGCCATTGATGCACGGATGGGCAGCCTGACCGGCCCTGAAGCATGTAAAACCTCTTCTCCGTTTGTGATGTTGGTTGAGACCACGCAGAAGGGT
>CAXGOF010000225.1:0-2396 GCA_964011335.1 uncultured bacterium | reverse complement strand
GCGCTTAAAAATATTAAAAGAGGACTTGAGCTATTTGATGTGCTAAAAGTTGATGCGCAGTTTGTTTGCGATAATGCATATCAATCACATTGCGAGGCATATTCTAGGTATGCTAATGCCAGGGCTCAATCGGCAGAAGAGTTTAGTCAGAATATCATGCAGCATGCCCAAAACCAGAAAGTCGAATTTTGGGTTTGTAAAGAGTCGGCGGGGCCCCGCATTGTCGGTTGGTGCATGTATTGGCTTGATGGCGAAGGCGCGTTTTTACATACCATTGATATAGCTCCAAGCGCTTTAAGTAAAAATGCGGGATATGCTTTTATTAGCTCTTGCCTTAATGAGTATGTAAATCAGCGTAGCTTGCCGGTTTCGAATGGCACGCGTTCGGTCTCTCATGCAACAGGGATGCAAGATTTTTTGCGCAAGCTAGGGTTCCAGAAAGAATATGGTCGCCTGCACGTTGAGTACACACTGCCGCTAGCGTTGGCGGTTCAAGCCTTGATGCCACTGCGAAGGCTCATACCCCGAATCGGCGCATTAAGTTTAGTTAGAGCGGTTCTTGAGCAAGAGAGGTTGGCGCGTGATTGCCAACCACCATCAATGCTTAGTCGCGCCGTTAAGCGGGCATTCGATTTCACATGTGCCGCGATTGGCGTCTGCCTGCTTGGGTGGCTCATGATAATTTGCTGGTGCCTTGCAAGGCTAGATACAAAAGCAAATGGGTTTTTCATACAGTCACGGGTCGGTCGCAATGGTCAAACGTTTCCGCTACTGAAATTTAGAAGCATGCGCTATGTCGCTGGCGTAACAACTACTGTGACGGCAGCCAATGATAGCCGTATTACAAAATTTGGTTCATTGTTACGCGCTACCAAACTAGACGAGCTCCCTCAATTGCTTAATGTGCTATGCGGTCACATGAGCTTAGTAGGGCCGCGTCCAGATGTCTCTGGCTGGGCTGACGAGTTGTCCGGGGAAGACGCAGTGATTTTAGATATGCGCCCAGGGGTTACCGGGCCAGCATCTTTGCATTTCCGCCATGAAGAGCAGTTGTTGGCTGAAGCGGCCGATGCCGAATCTTATAATCGTGATAAGATTTGGCCCGAGAAGGTCTCGATCAACCGCCGCTACTACTACCAACAGTCATTCTTGACTGATTTGAAAATACTAATTAAAACCGTTTTTACGAGTCGTGAACAATAAGCCAGAAAGGATTTACATGTCACCACCGCACTTAGACGGTGATGAGCGCGAGTTATTGCTCGACGCCTTTGACTCGAACTGGATAGCCCCTTTGGGGCCACACGTTGACGCTTTCGAGGAAGAGTTTTGTGCCTATACTGGTGCGCCTAACGCTTTGTCGCTATCAAGTGGTACCGCCGGATTACACCTAGCGCTGTTGCTTTCAGGGGTCGAAGCTGGCGATAAGGTGCTCTGCTCAACTTTAACTTTTGCCGCAACAGTGAATGCCATTAAGTACTGCAATGCCGAGGCGGTGTTTATCGATTCAGAAACCGCTAGCTGGAATCTAGACCCACAATTGCTTGCCGAAGAGCTGCAGAGCTGTGCTGCTAATAATACTTTGCCACGTGCACTGATTGTGGTGCATGTCTTTGGGCAAAGCGCCGACTTAGATCCGATTGTCGACTTGTGTAAGCAATATAAAGTTAGCTTGATCGAAGATGCGGCCGAATCTCTCGGCGCTACTTATAAAGGCAAGCATACTGGCATAGTCGGTGATTTTGGCGTCTACTCTTTTAATGGCAATAAAATAATGACGACTAGCGGTGGCGGCATGCTGGTCTCTTCAAACAAAGGCTCTATCGAACGCGCGCGGTTTCTCTCGACACAGGCTCGTGAGCCCTTTGCTCATTATCAACACGAGTGCGTTGGCTATAACTATCGACTGTCAAATTTACTTGCCGCAGTCGGGCGGGGGCAACTTGCAAAAATGCCAGATAAAATAGCGCGTCGCCATGAAATATTTGAGATTTACCAAAGTCAACTGTCGCAACATGAGGGGATTGATTTTATGCCCACGGCTGACTTTGGGGTGCCCAACCGCTGGCTAAGTGTCATCAATATTGACGCCGGGGCTTTTGGAGAATCGCCGACGGATGTGCGTCTGCGCCTTGAGGAAAGTAATATCGAAGCGCGCCCTGTTTGGAAGCCTATGCATATGCAGCCGGTGTTTAAAGACTGTAAAGTTGTGGGCGGCAAAGTGGCTGAAAGTATTTTTTCTACCGGGTTATGCTTGCCAAGCGGGTCAGGTCTAAGCCGTGCGGATCAGCAACGAGTTATTGACGCCATAGCAAACAAGTAATGTCTATTTATCGCAGGCTTATTTTCTTCATCGCCGTCTGGGCTGTGCCCGTTCTGATAGATTTTGTCACAGT
>CAXGOF010000224.1:0-2400 GCA_964011335.1 uncultured bacterium | reverse complement strand
CAAAGAAGGATTAAATATCGCCGCTAGCAGCTGATAGCGGAGATCTTCGGAAGACAAGGCGGCTGTAGATTCTAAAGAGGAGTCGATTTGCATTGCGGCTCCTGCGGACAAGTAAAAACGGGCTTGCTGCGTCGGACTATCTGTAGATGCAGCGTAATACTCCAATAAGGACTTTGCATCATGGGGTATTGGCAAAGAGTCGTTCTGCGCGAAAAGCGAAGAAGATATAAGTATCAGGCCAACAGCAATGAGCATCTTCATCAGTCTTTAGCCCACTCAAAGAATTGATTTGCCATTAGCGAATTCTTGTCGTCACTCAGGGCCGGCGTAGGATTTAGCTTGAGAGCAGTGCCTTCAATGCATTCAGCGGGAAGGCAACTTGCACCGAGCTCGATAGGCCATCCGCTGGGTAGCAATGACGCCATCTCACTTAAGGGTGGCAGTTGCTTTGCCTTACGCGCAAAGATAATCCAGTTACGTGATCGAGCAACGTGCTGCAAGCGCACGTATTCGAAACCAAAACTCGCGACAATACTTGCCGTTACATAACCTAGCACGTTATCTGCCAGCTCAGTACCTGTTGTACCCAGGTTAAAGCACAGCACCCCACCGTCTGCGAGCTTCTCATAAGCTTCGTCAAAGAATTCTTTAGTGGCCATGTGTAAAGGCACTTCGAACTGCCGCGAATAAGCGTCGACGATAATGGCGTCTTGCTCTTTGTCGCAAAAGCGTAATGCAGCGCGAGCATCGACATCGGAATACACTTCGATATTCGCAGATAATTCTTGAGGAAGAGGCATGTGCTTCTCAGCCAACCGAGTGACCACGGGATCTATTTCTATACCGACTACTTTATAGGAATGGCTCTGCTCGGCTGTATCTATTGGCATGACAGCGGAGCCCCCACCGTAGCCAAGAATGCAATAGTTGTGCTGTGGTTTCGCGTCCGCTTGTTGGTACTCGATATATGTCGGAAGCAAGGCAAATAAATCGTAATAGCCACCGGGCCATTGCGATAATTCTCCAGCAGTAGACTTCCACCGTGATTGATAGGAGTCTAAGCCTTCATTCATTTGTAGCCAGCGCTCAACACTACCGTCATTCGTGTCAACAAACTCAATGACACGTAGTTTTTGATAAGGAGTGTGCAGCGACTCAACTAAAGTTGAAGATGGTGGTATATTCGCATATAACGATGGGCTATCAAGAAACAACGGTAACCCTAACAACGGTAAACCTATCGCCAAGCGCAGTCGCCTGCTAAGCATCAACGAGGCTATAGCAAGTAAAATGGCAACAGCAATGATGCTGGCCCGCACGCCCAGTATCGGTATTGCGATGAACGTAGAAAAGTAAATACCTGCCAAGGAACCTGCTGTAGCAATCGCGCCTAGTCTGCCGGATGCTTGGCCTGCACTGCTACCGTCAGCAACACGTAGTTCCACTAGGATAGGCGTTACCCACGACAGGAAGAAAACGGGTGGCGCAAAAAAGATAATCGCCGAGGCAAAACTGCCTACCTGGAAAAGACCCGCAACTTGGTCTAAGCTAAGGTGTGTTGGCAAAATTTTCGCCGCGAAATAATCGACACCGTACGCCAACAATATAAAAAACGCAGCTGCAACAGCAAGCACTTTTGACAGCTTAGAATGCAATTCGACCTGTTTACGCGCCACATTACCACCAAACCATGCGCCGACCGCCATCGCTAATAATATGATGGCTATTTGCTGACTCCAGATGATGGTCGAGCTCCCAAACCATGGCGCAAGCAAATGCACACCGAGGATTTCAATGACAAGCACCGAGAATCCGCCGAGCAGTGCAATCCACACGGTCATACTATTCTTGCGTCTTCTCGGCTTGAGGAATATCTACCTCTTGAATAGTGGCTGGGAAGACAGCCCCATCCAAAGAACTAGCGAACACCTCCAGCATAGTACCAACAGAACGACTTGGCTGGTAGGTATAATCGATGCCGTTGCGCACGATAATAACTGGCTTATCCAAATCGACAATCGCATCGTTTAGATAAAGCTTGACGCGCTCTACACTAGTAGAATCAATAGATATCGTGTTCGAATCACGGTCGACGCTAACTTTAATATTTGCCAACTCCCCCTCGAAAGCATCCGACTTGACCGGATGGACCCAGAACACACGGCTTTGCTGTGGCCATGGGATTTCAAACTCAAAGCTTAAAGGATAGGGATTGGTGCGTGCTTGAAGAGCACACCAAATAGCCGCATCATTCGCCGAGGCCATTACCGTATTGGCAACTAATCCTAAATTTTTGCCACCTACGATTTTACCTGTGACATCTGTGGTACTAGTTACTCCCGCGAACAGGTGAGGCATGACCGCGCCCCACTGCGCTGCGATTACCGAACCAAGCTTATC
>CAXGOF010000223.1:0-2408 GCA_964011335.1 uncultured bacterium | reverse complement strand
CGGGATAAGCCTTCATGGCGCCCTCGACAAGCGACAGGCCCCTAACAACATCGGAATCTTTCTCTTTGCGATCAGGGCCCACCAGCGCCCACGCTTCCATAAGGTCCCTTTTTGTCTCCAAGAAATTAATGACCTCTTTGAGCTCAAGCGTATTTCGCCCATCCTCCCCGAAATGCTTAATATGTGCTGGAAGAATTAACGTTGCCATCTTCAGCCCGTCTCCATATTCGCGTATCCGAGTTAGGTATTTAGCATAACGATAAATAATGTCACTTGTTAGTGGGTGCATAAGGCCGAAATTTACACGCGCCCCGTCCACAGCTTCTTTGTGAAGTCTTGCCGCCCGGGCCACCCTCCGCCCCGTATCGTCCTTGTCTTCATTTGGGAATCTTGCTGTACTATATGCTAGGCTCTCAGAAATTGCGGCATCAAGACTCATTGTCCCAAGGGTCAAGGGGTGTGTTTCTCCCAACGAAGAGCGAAGGCGCCCCAAGGTTTCTTTTGCCAGCTTCTCGGCATCTTTATATTTACCCGCATCTCGCAATGCCAAAATAAGATTATGAGAGCTTAATAGTGTGTCTGGGTGGTCAGGTCCAAGATTGTTTATTTCTGACACAACGCGGCCGGTATAAAAATCAACAGCCTCTGAGAAGCGGGCAGGGTTAATGCGCACCTCCTCGCCCTGGATTTGACCATCAAGCTCATCGACGGCTTTTGCCATGACCTGCTGCATTCCTATTTTATGCGTCATTAGGGCGGTTTCTGCCTTACGCGTATCGACATGCTCATCCCCCAGTAGCTTTTTACGCTCGGCCAACACTAACTCGAGGCCCTCGCCAGCCTTTTTGAATTTCCTCAAACTTCGATATGCGAGGCTTAGCTCACTTAGGGCATTTATTGTTTTTTCATCACTTGCGCCAATAGTTTTCTTTAATCCGTTATATGCCATTTCTAAAAGCTTTTCAGCCGCTTCGGGGTTGCCGCTTTGACTTTCGAGAGCGCCGAGCTGGGACGACGCAACGTAAAAATCAATTGACTCTTCCCCATAAAGCTCCTTTTGCAGCTGAATCAAATACTGGAAAGCCCTTCGACCCTCGTCGTACTTTCCAAGCATCGTTAGCGTCGTTGCTCGAGCACTCGCGGCTATGATAATATTTTCCCCGCCAAGCACACCGTTTTCTTCATAGAGAACAAAAGCTTCGTCAAGCAGCTTTAAAGCCTTGCCGTAATCGCCAGCTTCACGCGTTGCTTTTGCTAGAGTTGTTAAAACACTTGCTTGCATAATCGGAGAGAGAACATAATCGCGAATATTTTTTTCTGCAGACCCCAAGAGATTTTGTGTGCGCCCAGGGCTGCTACTCTCCCCGGTGGGCGCCAATGCTGTGATCATATCGCTCAATGCCGTTACGGCCGCTATAGCTGTTTTATTACTATTTGCCGCACGTTGCCATAAGACAGTACTCGATATAAGCCCCAAAACAATAGCGGCAAGGCTTAAAGAGGCCATTGAGTTTCTGCAAACCCACTTCCACCCCCTATAAAAAATTGTGGGCGGTTTTGCCATAATAGGCTCGCCTGCAAGGAATCGGCGCAAATCCGCAGAAAACTCCCCCATTGATTGAAAGCGGCGCCCCGTTTCTTTCTCCATGGCCTTAAGGCATATAATCGCTAAAGGCCCGGGGCATTTAGATTTTATTTTGCGAGGATCAACTGGCGGCTCGGTAATAATTTTTTTTAACACCTGCTGGCTAGTGTCTCCTTCAAAGGGTCGCTGCAGGGCAAGCACCTCCCAAAGCGAGACCCCTAGGCTAAAAATATCGGTTCGGTGGTCAATGCCAATGCGATTTGACATCGCCTGCTCGGGTGACATGTAGAAAGGGGTGCCGGCAAACTCGCCAGTACGCGAGAGCTCCAGCGCATCCTCGACTTGGGCCAAGCCAAAGTCAGCCACTTTTGGCTCTCCATCTTTGGTAATAAGAATATTTGAAGGCTTGATATCGCGGTGGGTAACGCCACTTTCGTGGGCCACCTGGAGCGCATCTGTTACTTGTGCGAAAATCTTAGCGACGCTCTGGTAGTAGCCCTTTGGCATATCGGAAAGGTCGCGGTCAGCCTTGATGCGGTCAGCGAGCGACCCCCCCCCCTCCACCAATTCTTGAGCAATATAATGAGTGCCATCATCTTCTCCTACTGCGTGTACGGCGACAATATTTCGATGCGCTAATCGTGCGCCCGCCTCTGCTTCACGCTGAAACCTCTTTAGCGAGGTTGGAGATGTTGCAATATGAGGCGACAGTATTTTTAAAGCAACCTTTCGCCCCAAAGAAATTTGATTGGCCTCCCATACAGCCCCCATGCCACCACGCCCGAGTTCACGCGCAAGCTCAAAATCACCAAAACTGCATCCG
>CAXGOF010000222.1:0-2410 GCA_964011335.1 uncultured bacterium | reverse complement strand
TAAACTTAATGCCTGGACTAACCTTCTTGCGATCGTCCCACAGCACATCGCAACCCGCCGCTTCAAGCGTATCGTGCATTTCTTGTGCCAACGCGTCTTGCTCATCGTTTCCTGGTTTCATCTGAATCAAATGTACGGCATAAGGCGCAATGGGCATCGGCCACATCATTCCGGCGTCATCATGGTTTTGCTCAATGGCAGCTGCTGCAACGCGCGACACGCCAATGCCGTAACAGCCCATATGAATCGGCTGAGTCTTTTGCTGGGCATCTAGAAAGTTCGCACCCATCGCATCAGAGTATTTAGTGCCTAGCTGGAAAATATGCCCGACTTCGATGCCACGCGTAATCTCAATGACGTCATCGCCATCGACCACGCTATCACCGGACTGCACCGTGCCAAAATCACATGTCTCTGGCTGCGGCATGTCGCGGTCGAAGTGTACATCTAAGTAATGGGCGTCGGTTTCGTTGCCTCCGCATAAGAAGCCTTCAACACCATTAACCGAACTATCCGCAAGCAAACGCACTTCAGCGGCCAAGCCTATAGGGCCAGCAAATCCCACATCTGCGCCTGTAGCTGATTTAACCTCGGCTTCACTCGCCAATTCGATATTCAACGCATCAAGATGATTAACGATTTTAATCTCGTTTAATTCACGGTCGCCACGGCACATCACCGCAACCACACCTGCACTGCCATTAGAATAATCGACGTGATACAAGACAGTCTTTAACATCCGAGTCAAAGGCAATTCAGGAAACAGCTTCAGCAAAGCATCACATGACTTTGCCCCGGGAGTGTTTTCTTTGTGCATCTCTACAACAGCTTCACAAGCCGCGCCGGCAGGAATCACACTAACCGCCTTTTCAAGGTTAGCAGCATAGCCCGTAGCCTTGCAAACAGCGATGGCGTCTTCACCAGTATCGGCATCGACCATGAACTCTTCAGAGCCAGAACCACCAATAGCACCGCTATCCGCCTCGACCTGAGTAAAGCCTAATCCACAACGCGTAAAAATATTACTGTAAACTTGGCGCATCGCCGCATAAGATTCAACCATCTCATCAGCGCCTACATCAAAAGAGTATGCGTCTTTCATGATGAATTCGCGACCGCGCATCAAGCCAAAGCGTGGGCGTATTTCGTCGCGAAATTTAGTTTGAATCTGATAGAGCGTAACGGGCAACTGTTTGTAAGACTGCACCTGCGACGCCACGTATTTCGTAATCACTTCTTCGTGAGTAGGGCCAAGGCAAACCTCACTCCCTTTACGGTCCTTAAAATTAAATAAAATACCGTCAGTAACATAGCGGTCCCAGCGGCCAGATTCCTCCCAAAGTTCTCGTGGCTGAAGGGCTGGCATTAGCATCTCTGAACATCCAGCCTCGTCGTGCTCGGTACGCACAATATTTTCTATCTTACGCAAAACTCGCCATAGCATAGGGCCGTAGACATAAATGCCTGCGGAAATCTTTTGCAAGAAGCCGGCACGTGCCATAAGAGCATGCGAACGAACTTCAGCATCAGCTGGCTCGTCGCGTAGGGTTACAAACAACTGGCGGGAAAGGCGCATAACGTCGCATAGTTTAATCTAGCGGGGGTGTGTATCATAATTAACAACTCATGAATCGCATCGCCCTCCCCGCCGTCATCATTGCCTTACTAGCCTTGATTGGGTGGTTAGTGGTGTCTCCGAACAGCAGTAAAACCGGCGACTCAAGCACTGATTCGACAATCGATAGCAGGAACTCGACCGAAGTAGGTTACAGCCAAGAGCGGCGTGCAGAAATTGAGCAGGAAAGGCAGCAGCGCAACCTAGAGCGAGAAGAAATCACCGCGAGCGACACGAATAACAACTCAGCGCAACTTGAATACGGTAGCGCCAGTTTTATCGGCTACTTGGTCGACCCGCTCGGCAATCCGCTAGCAGGCGTCGACATGAAAATGGCAGTCAGCCACAAATGGCAATATTCCTTTAATCCGAAGGACGAAAATCTAATTACGATATGGAAGGCCTCTACTGCTGAGGATGGCTTCTTTTTCTTCCCTGCAGCAGAGCATCCACAAGCAGATTATTTACTGCAAATTGATGCTGAAGGTTTCCCAGTCAAACAAATAGAAAACCTAAAAGCGAATATCGGCTTTTCTCGCGATCTAGGAATTATTGGTTTAGCCACTCCGGCCTTCATCAGTGGCAAAATCGTAGATGATAATGACCAACCTATCACCGACGCGATTGTCGAAAGCTATATCTCCCTGGACAATAACGACTATCAACTCATTGAAACGGCTTTCAGCGTTGCAACCGACAATAGCGGATTCTTCAAAACCGGCGCCTTGCCTGCGCGAGACATCTATTTGCAAGCATCAGCCGATGGGTATCTCACCGAAGTGTCGCCAAAAATAA
>CAXGOF010000221.1:0-2444 GCA_964011335.1 uncultured bacterium | reverse complement strand
AGACACGCATAGCTTGCTAACTTCGATATGCGAATGACTAATGGGATTCGCCCAAATCAGGGTAAGTTTCGTCGCGACCCACGAGTAATTCTGCGCGTAGCAACTCGACAAGTTGTGAATTGCCCGCCACGATATTGCGCGAACTGAGCCATGCCTTTCCTGGCACGATGGTATCGACCACACCACCGGCGCGTTCAATCAAATAGGCGCCTGCTGCGACATCCCAAGGCGACAAGTGCAACTCCCAGTAAGCATCAAGGCGTGCGCATGCGACATAAGCTAAATCAATTGCTGCTGCGCCCATTCGGCGAATGCCACGCTGCTTGAGAAACATGCGGTTGAAGTTCTCTAGGTTGTTATCGTTGAGCACGTGACGTCGATACGGGAAGCCCGTTGCCAAGACGGCATCGCTCAATTCTTCGGTCGTACTGACGACGATATCAACGCCATTTAGCTGCGATACTTGACTCTCTGAGGCACTGAAGCACTGATCAAGCACAGGGAGATAGACCACGGCCAAATCGGTTTTTTTATTTGCCAAACGCGCTATCGAAACGGCGTACATCGGCAATTGCTGCACAAAGTTCACCGTACCATCGAGTGGATCGATACACCACTGCACCGCAGCGCCATCATCTTCAGCATGACTTTCTTCAGACCAAAAACTAGCACCGGGGAATTCGGTTTGCAGCCGAGAAATGATGTGTTGTTCTGCCGCAAAATCGGCAGCTGTCACCAAGTCGCGCGACGAGCTTTTACTTGTCACCTGCGATGCCTCTAACTGACCCGCATAGCCAAGAAGGATCTCACCTGCCTCTTTTGCTATAGCGCAAACTTTATCGAGATCATTCATTACGGTACTCTTGTATTAATTGTTTTAAAAATTGTTGCTGTAAACTTTTAAAGCGGCGATTATTAGAATTAGCATTTACTTTGCGGTAGAAATTCACCACGAAAGAAAACACGGCAATCTCATTGTCTGGCAACAATAAATAACCTGAAAGTGAGCTGGCGCCACGGCCGTCTTCCGACTGTTTACTGTAAATGAAACCTGTCTTAGCGCGAATGCGTTGCGGTTGAAATACTGCGTCTTTGAAGCGAGAGGCTATAGTGCCATCAACGCCGCCGATTGGCAAGGAATCGAACCATGCCACGCCCTGTGGCAAGAAACACATTTCACGCAATAAATCGCAGATCAACGCCGGGCTTGCAGAGTTGTTCTCACGCGATGAGCGCGCCATACCCGAACCATCGAGTTGCGAAAATCCTTCGATACCGTCGACATGCTCGCCAAGAATGGCTTGAACGGCAGCAACGCCGCCTTTATAGCTCCCTGCATGGGATAGATGAACTCCCAATGTTTTAAGCACCATCTCAGCTACGAAGTTATTCGACTCTTTATTGATTTCCACAACCATTTCGCCCAAGGAAGAGGCCGAAGAATAATCTAGCAATAAGTCCTGCTCAAGCCATTGTGGCTTCGCTTGCAAAACCAATCGCTTGACCTCAATTCCTGCAGCACGCAGTTCATCCTGCATCCACCAACCAAAAAACTGGATGCCATCTGGCACAGCATAACGCGCTATTGCAGATTCAGCTTTACGCGGCAGCCTAACCCAGATTTTGGCACCATTCTCGGTAAACCATGCTGACAAAAAATCAGCGGGCTTGTCGTAGACTTCGACGGCGATAGACGCTTCAACCGAAGGGTAAAAAATCGGGCCGTGGCCCTCGTAGCTCACATCGATACAACTGCTGTTAACACTTAAAGCTACAGGTGGCGAGCAAAAATAATCTTCAGCATGCTCGAGTGGCCACAACAAATGTCGCTGCTCACTAAACAAACTTCCATCGATGTATAAGTTTTCTACATTGACGATTCCCTCTCTACGCAAGGCCTGCAACAAATCGGTTACGAACAATTGTGCTAAGTCCTTGTCGTCAAATTTTCCAATCGAAGGGTCACCGCCACCGACAATCGCTACATCATTGCCCTCAGTGTAAACCTTCGTGCTCCATCGATAGTCTTCACCCAATTCAATGAGTGCGGCAGCTGTAGTGAACATCTTTGTATTCGAAGCTAACACCATACTCCGATCCGCCTCGTACTCAAACAGCACTTCGCCATCTAATTTTTCAACCATTACCGATACTGTTATGGCGAGCTCCTTATCGACCTCAGAAATAAGTGATTCCAAGCTTTGCTGAGAAGCAATTGCGAAACTAAGCGCGCAAACAATAGTAGCACTAATCATCAAACACTAACCTAAGGGCGCTGCCCTTCATAGGCGATAGCCCAAGCGCATGCAGTAAATAATTGAGCAATCAGTGACATTTTCTTACCGTCTATAGATTCACCGACATCGCTGGGCTGATGGTAGGACTTATTCGTTTCAAGGTCGGCCTCAAAGAAAAACAAGCCGACGACATCTTGCGTATGAAAA
>CAXGOF010000220.1:0-2455 GCA_964011335.1 uncultured bacterium | reverse complement strand
TAATTATCTGCATCCATGAAAACGTAGGCTTCGCCTTCCATGTATGAAAAGGTGCAAGGGCGCTTGTCAAGATGTGCTCGCTCAAGTGTCTCGTCAGAACTTAGGCGCATGGATTTTTGCTGTCCCGTGCCATGCTTCTTGAGTTTAATTTGGTTGAACGAAGAGCCTTTGCCTGGCTTTCGGAACTCGTAATCGGTGACGATCCAGAGGTCATTGTCAATCACTAAGATTTGGCCTTTACGGCACTGATTTGCTTTTATGGTTACCATGAGTTTTTAAAGTATACTAGCTTGACGGCTTGCTAGCTACGCGTGCTGACGGCGAATACTGCTTGCCGGGATATTAAGAAGTTTGCGGTATTTGGTAATGGTGCGTCGCGCAACAATGGTGCCGTCGCGTTCGCGCAAAACCCGTAGAATTTCTTCGTCTGAGAAAGGGTGCGCCTTGTCCTCGGCAGCAACGATATCTTCAATGCGTTGCTGGATTGAAGATCTAGTGCGGGTAGTGCCCTTAGATGTCTTTTGACCACCAGAAAACATTGACTTCAGTGAAATGACACCTTGAGGTGTATGTGCATATTTGCCGCGAATGGCGCGCGATACTGTCGAAATGTGCACGCCGACAGCATCGGCGACTTCTTGCATAATGAGTGGACTTAAGTATTGTTTGCCAAGTCGCAAAAACATTGCCTGCTTTTTCGCGAGCACATTAGTAATATCCAGGACTGTACGTCGTCGCTGTTGAATGGCATCAATGCACCCGCGCGCTTTGTCTATTTTCCGTAACAGATGCGCATGCAATTTCTTATTTGACTTTGCATCCGTAAGTGCTTGGTGCGCAATTTCTGACAAGCTAATATCAGGGATATAGTCGGTGACTAAAGAGACCACAGGCTCTTTAGTAGGGTCGTCATCCATTTCTATTTTCACGTCGGGGCTGATGACACGATTCGTGTCGATGCTAAAGGCAGATAAAGGCCGCAAGTCAAATAACGCAAGCACGCTAATCGCTTGGCGCACTGCTTCAATGCTCAGCCCTTCGGCTTTGGCAATTTGCGGGATGCGATTGGCCAGTAGATCATCGAAATGATTCGTTAAGATAACTAGCGCATCTTCATGGTCTTCTTCAAGGCCTTCGAGTTGCAGCAAAAAACATTCTCGCAAATCAACGGCGCCTAAGGCCGTGTGCGATATCTCGCGAATCATTTCGAGAGCTTCTTCGAAAATCAAAAAGTCGATGCCTGTCATTTCTGACAATTCGCCGATGCCATCTACTAAGAAACCTTTATCATCGAGAAAATCAAGGATAATCGCGGCGGCACGTACGTGTTCAATGCCGACGTCGCGCATACGCAGTTCAGATAGTATTTCGTCACTGCTCGGCTGATCCGGAGCCGCAGTGTTTTGGATGAAGTCATACCCGCTTTCTTCGGTTTGACTTTTCTCGCGAACGTTAGGTGCCGACTCGAGTAAGTTGCCAACGGTGTCGTATTCGCTTAAATCTGAATCGTCTCGCGTCTCGGCTTCACTGCTGTCGTCCGGCGCTGGCTTGTCAGCATCGACTTCTAAAAAAGGGTTGTCTTCAAGCTCGGCTGTCAGGAAATCAAGTAGCTCGGTAGAGTTTAGCTGCAGAATATGCATAGCCTGAATCATTAGCGGCGACTGCGTTAGGCGCTGCTCTAAATTCAGGTTCTGGTTGTAATCCATCCGCATAATGGTATTTTAGCAAACCAGCGTGACTTGGTTACAATGCGAACGGCCAATCATGCGTATCCTCCTTGTCGAAGACGAAGCTACTTTAGCGATTCCATTAACCGACGCCTTGCAAGCGCAAGGGCACGAGGTTACGCACATTGCTGATGGGGCAGCAGCTCTCGCTTGGCTGAACGGCAATTTAGTGGATATTGTGGTGAGTGATATTCGTTTGCCGCACGGTGATGGCATGCAAATATTACAGCGCGCGCGCCAGCAGCAACCACCCGCAGAGGTTTTGATCATGACGGGTTATGCGACTGTCGAACAGGCGGTCGATGCCTTGCAAGATGGTGCGTACAGTTACTTGGAGAAGCCCTTCACGACTGATTCTTTTTTAGGGAACATAAATAAAATGTGCGAGCTGCGCGCCTTGCACCAAGAACTTAACACGATGCGTCAGGCGGCGCGCAGTGAGTTCCTGTTAAGTGGTAAGAGTAACGAGATAGCGACTGTTAACCAACGTCTGCAGCAATGGGCTGATGAAGAACTCACAGTGCTCATCACTGGGCGAAGTGGTACGGGTAAAGAGCGCTGTGCTCGCGCCTTACATCAACTATCTGGACGTGGCGACAAACCGTTCGTTGCGGTCTCATGCGCTGCGATTCCGAGTTCGTTATTCGAGGGAGAATTGTTTGGTTACCGTAAAGGCGCATTCTCTGGCGCCGAGGCTGATCATGAGGGATTGCTTGGTAGCATCGACG
>CAXGOF010000219.1:0-2613 GCA_964011335.1 uncultured bacterium | reverse complement strand
CAGGCCGCAGCCGCCCAAGCATTCTCGGATCAATATCAGTGTTACCAACTGGGAGTGAACCGTGGTCGTTTTGGTAGGCCTGAAGCAGCTCTGCATGCCGAGTGCGATAGGCCATGTTGACTTCATAGCGAAATTTGCTGGCGCCTGCCGGCGGATTCATAATAGCTTTTTGCAGCTCACCTTTGATGCCAAATAGGGTTCGAGCATCCGCCACGCCGATGTAAACTATGTCGTCTGTGTCGTTAGCTAGTTGGTACACGCCAAGGTGGGATGCCACTGTTGTAAGTGAATTTTCGTTGAGCGGCGCCCAGGGTTTGTTCATGCGTACCGGCATTGGGTGTGCCTCCTAAGTTCCGGTGAAGTTGGGATACCGCTTCTCCACTTTTGCTGATATGCCTTCTTTAGAATCGTTGCTTTGTCGGGCGGCTTGTACGAGCGCGTCCACATCCTCGTGCGTTACACTATCGCGGAAGGCGAGTTGGCGTATAATCATTGCTTTCATTGCCTTTAAAGAGAGTGGTGCATTCTTGGATAAGCGCCCAACAATTTTTTGTACTTCATCCTCGAGTTGATCTTTCGGTGCGACCCTTGCGATTAAGCCACGATCATGCATCCATTGTGCTGGCATAGGATTGCCAAGTAGGAGAATTTCTCTTGTGCCAACGGGGCCGGCGACTTCCATCAACTTTTTGGCTAAGAACCATGTCGGTGCGAGGCCGATTTGGGCCAGGGACATGCCAAACATGGCATCTTCTGAGGCAATTACAAATTCGCAATGCAAAGCTAATTCACAGCCGCCAGCAATAGCGGGGCCTTCGACGACGGTCACGATTGGGAGCGGATGATGCTCCATAGCGTGAAAAACTCGCTCAACTGGACTTTCGCCAGAGTTAACGCCCTTCGCCAAACGTTCCTTCAAATCGACGCCGGCACAATAGGTCGAACCTTCGGCACGCAATACTATCAGCCGGTCTGTAGGTGCGGGCTCCTCTGTAAAGACGTTATGCAACGCATCGAGCATTGCGGTGTCCATCGCGTTGCGTTTTTCGGGGCGTGTCAAAGTAACGGTCTTAATTGGGCCGTCAACTTCGACTCTTACTCTTTCGCTCATCGTCGATCCTTATCTGTGTCACCGATTGCGCTGCTATCGATATGGCGCAGCATTACAAATCGACGATAGGTTTAATTAAGATATTCGAGGTAGCCCAGATTTATGGTGCGAGCGAAATACCTTCGTAACCGTTCTCGACAACTTCGTCGCATATCTTTTTATATGCTTCTACACCGCCGACGTAAGGCATGAAGATTCGTGGCTTTCCTGGAATGTTGGCGCCAACGTACCAGGAATTCGCCTGCGGATAGAGGGTCGAATTGGCTACTTGATTGACATGTTCAACCCATTTTTCTTCGGCTTCGGGTTTGGCTTCGGCGCGATTAACACCCTTAGTCCGCATGTTCTCAATACACTCGGTAATCCAATCCGTATGTTGTTCGATGGAGAGTATCATTTGTGACTTAACGCCTGGGCTGCCTGGACCGGTAATGACAAACATGTTTGGAAAACCGGCGACCATAATTCCAAGATAGGTTTTCGGGCCGTCTCTCCATCTTTCTTTCATGTTCACCCCGTCAGAGGTGCTAACGTCCATTTCGAGTACGGCCCCGGTCATAGCGTCGAAACCGGTCGGGAAGATGATGGAGTCGAGCTCGAACATGTCTTCGCTCGTTTGCAGGCCTGCGGGCGTGATTTCTTTGATGGGTGCGCTCCGGACGTCGACCAAACTCACATTATCGCGGTTAAAGGTTTCATAATAACCACTATCTAGACAAATTCGTTTCGTGCCGATCGGGTGGTCGTTCGGGCACAAAAGTTCGGCCGTTTTCGGGTTATTTACGATCTCTCTAATTCGGTCGCGCACAAAGTCTGACGCAGTCTTATTTGAGTCTTCGCTCAACAGTAAATCGTTGTAGGCAAAGAGGTAGCTTATCGTTCCGCCCTCGGCCCATTTTTGATGGTACTTAGCCTCGCGTTCCTCGGGCGAGGCGTCGGTAGCAGCTTTGTCTGGCGGAGGATATCCAGCTATGCCGAACGGCGTAAAGTAGGCTTGTTTGCGCAGCTCCCGATACTTTTTCTTATGCGCCGCGCGGACATCTTCGGGTAATGGGCCGTTGCGTGCGGGCAAGCTATAATTTGCCGTGCGTTGGAAAATGGTTAGGTGCTTCGCCTGTTTGGCCACGTGCGGGATAATTTGGATCGCCGTAGAACCGGTGCCAATAATACCGACACGCTTGCCCGAGAAATCGACATCTTCCTTTGGCCAAAGGCCGCTATGATACCAGTCTCCCCTAAAGCTATCTACACCCTTAAAATTTGGCACCCGCGGTGTCGATAGATTACCGACCGCCATGATGCAATACTGCGCAGTGGCCTTTTGATCTTCGGTGGTCTCTATGGTCCAAGTGTTGGTGTTTCGGTCGTAGTAAGCGGACTTTATGCGGGTTTCGAATTGAATGTCTTTCAGCAAATCGTGGCGTTCAGCAACATAATTTGCATATCGTAATATATCGGATTGCTTGCTGTATTTATCTGGCCATACCCATTCTTGTTCCAAC
>CAXGOF010000218.1:0-2656 GCA_964011335.1 uncultured bacterium | reverse complement strand
CAGCGAGCGCCAGTTGGGTAATATCGAATTAGCCGACACTTTGGCTAGCGTGCAAAGCTACATGAACGGCGCTGAAGGTGTCGGTGATTTAGTACTTGCCATTCAAAAAGTTTCCCAGCAACTTAAGCAACATCGTAATGCTTCGGCCTTAAGTTCGCAGGCTGTACTTATTGAACAGCTGCAACTTTTGCTCGACATGTTGCTTAATAGTCAAGCGGAAATCCAATCAGAAAAACAAAAGGAACTTCTCGAGCAGCGCGCGGAAAAGATTAAAGAGCTGATCAACCGCCAGCAACGACTTCTCGAAGAGGTACAGCAACTTAAGAAAGAGCAGTTTGAACCGTCGGAAAGCGATGAACAGAAGATGCAAGAACTCCAGAAGCAGCAGGAGCAATTAGCTGAAGAGACCAAGGAGTTTAATAAACAACAACAACAACAAGGTATTAAATCAGAGTCAGCCGAAGATGCGCAACAAAAGCAGGAAGAAGCGGCATCTGAGTTGGGGCAACAAGATATACAGCAAGCAGAAGAAAAGCAAGAAAAGGCGTTAGGCGAGTTGAAGGAAGCGCAGCAGGATGTCGAACAGCAGAAACAACAGGATGCATCCAAAGAAAAGCAAGAAGCCTTGATGAATGTTGAGCAAGAGATCAAGGAGATCTTGATCATTCACGATCAGCAGCATTTGATACTTGAAGAGGTGCTTAAGAGCAATCTAGTGGCTAATTTATCGCGTTCGGCGCGAGTTAAATTGCGTAAGGTCGCTGCTATCCAGCAAAACATTTCGTATCGTGCCGATGACTTATTACTAGAGATTGCACAAGCCGGAGCGGACAGCTTTCCATTCTACATTCTGGCATTAATGGAAGACCATCAAGTTTTAGCTGACCATTTAGCTGCGATTTCGGACACACTCAATCAGCAAGATGTCGAGTTAAGTAAGTATCTTTCAAGGTCTTGGGCAGAGCTACTTGATGTTATTGCAACCGAGCGCGATCGCGAACGTGAACAAGCGGAAAGTGATCCGCAAAGCGAAGAATCGCAAGAGGGTGAGGAAGAAGATGCGCCACTGGTGCAATTCGCCACCGAGCTACAATTATTAAAGCGCATGCAGTTGGCGCTAGTGAAACGTATGCACCTAGTGCAAGACAATCCTACCGGCGACACCTTTAAACGACTGATCGAGCGTCAAACTGATTTGCAATTGCAATACGAATCCATGATTCGCCGCCTGCAAGGGGCCGCCGACAAAACAGAGAGTGAAGAAATATGATTTACTGCAGCCTCCTACTTGCCTTAGCCTGCCAGAGTACCGAACCTGATACGCAACTTGACGAAATAGCGAGCAAGATGAGCGAAGTTTCCAATGCCTTCGCTGAACTAAGCGGCGCATTGCAGCAAGTGGCTGACGATGTCAATAAAGAAATCACTGTTGCTGACGCTCTAGAATCTGCACAACAGCTAGCAGACTCCATGGAACAACTATTAGCCATGCTGCCTGAGCCACCACCTTCATCGAGCTCCGGCTCGCCGCAGCAACAGCCGCAAGGTAGCGGCAACAGAGATGGGCAGCAGCCACCTCAGCAAATTGAGCCGCAGGATGGTGAGATGGGCCACGAAGAAGATGCAAACGGCATAGGAACCCGTCAATCGCCGCCGCAGTCCATTTTCCAACAGCAACAGCAATTTGGCGACTGGGGGCAGTTACCTGCTCGTCTCGAGCAAGCGTTGCAGCACAGCGACCCAAATGATATGCCGTTGCGCTATCGCCGCTTATTAATTCGCTATCACCGTCAGGCAACCGAGCCTGAGCGGTAGGCTGCAATAGACAGTAACTGGCAATGGTGCGAAGCTGCAAGTTCCGTTAATTGTAGGCGCTGACTTTCCGCGCGCTCGAGTTCGTTATCAGAAAACTCGAAAGCTAATTCTGCCGTGCCGATGACGCGCGACCGAAACACCTTGTACCCCAACTCGCGCAATTGCGTTTCAACGGATGCGACGATGTTAAGTGAGTCTAAACTGACGGCTTGCCCCACTGCAATACGCGATGCCAGGCAGGGAGCGGCCGGCTTGTCGGCTACCTGTAAATTCAGAAAGCGCGCATACATTCGAACATCCTCTTTAGTGAACTTTGCTGCACGCAACGGCGCGAGTATTTTATTTTGCTCTGCACTTTTTCTACCGGCGCGTGGCTGCTTCAAGTCATCATAATTCTCGCCGTAGGCCAAAGGTAAACCGCGTTCTGCTGCCACAGGAATTGCCAATTTAAACAGTTCTTGTTTACACCAGTAACAGCGAGTACCGTCGTTCGCAACGTAAGCGGGGTTCTCTATTTCATTACTCTGCAACTCGACCAATTCAACGTCAAGCCATTGGCACAAAGAGCGTGCCGCTTCAAGTTCGCATGCGCCCAGAGAAGGGCTAACTGCTATGACTGCCAAGCAGTTACTTGCATCATAATATTCACAAGCAGCTGCCAGCAGCAACGACGAATCCACACCTCCGGAAACAGCCACAGCTAAGCCATCATATGGCTCAAACTCCGTATTTAGGGCCGAAACAAGCGCTCTATTCACTTAAATAAGTTTCGGCAGTTTCGATGTAGTGCGGCACAGAGTGCGCCATAAACGCACGCTCGGCAGCAGAGACTTCGCGAATT
>CAXGOF010000217.1:0-2694 GCA_964011335.1 uncultured bacterium | reverse complement strand
GCAGCCTGTTACAAAACTGGCTGGAGGATGGTCGTCACTGTTTCAGAAATTACCGCGAGTCGATGAGACTAGCGGTGCGTATCACTCACCATTGATTTCTGCCGAACGCCGATTCGGTCATCCGCTTGATGTTCCAGGAGTGGCTTGGCTTGAAGTGCCCGTGCTTGATATAGATGAAGAAAGTGGTTACATGAAACTAGCTGCTGGTCGTAACTTCCATTTGAGTGCCGGGCAAATTGTTGCTTTTGCTGATAATTATCTTGGCCGTATTTCTGAAGTTGAAGGCGATATAGCATATGTCGACTTATTTAACCGAGCCGGGCAACGGACAGGAATTAAATTATCTGCAAGTGCGAAAACGACTCGTGCCGTGTGCTTTGGGCGTGGTCTTTCAGGCCCAGCTATTGTGGATTGGATCGAAGATGAAAAAGCAGTTATGGCGCAGGCGACATTATGGTGGCGCCCGCGTCCGCTAGATGTCGTGCACTTAGCTAATGCGGGGTTGAAGCTCGGTAGGGTTGTAAGCGAAGGCAGTGCGGCACGCGGAGATGACATGTTCGTAGTTGCGCATGACATCCCGGCTTCAGCCGAAGGGCGTGTCTATGTGGCAGCGAGTGCCGTTGGTGATAGCATTGTCGCTGAACCTGTCGTTTATCATCACCAAGCACAACGTCTTATGCTTGGCGATGCGGTGTTCGGAAACAGATTAGTAGCTGTGGCTTCTGGCGCCGATTTCACTCCGGCAGTGCTAAGTGATCACTCGCGGGTATGCGGCGAAGTTCTGACGTGGCGCGGCAATTGGGGATGGGCACATTTGCAGCGGCCATCAGCGTGGGTCGATAAATCGGTAGCGCTATATGACGGTCGTGTACGACAGCATAATGCTGGTGAGAACCAAGTTATTTACACGCGTGGCGGCGCGGGTATACCGCGCGGAATGCTACTCGGCGAATCAGATGCTCAACAGTTCGTGCCTTCAGCAAACCTTGATGTGTGGCTGGCTCCGCAATCGAAAGGAGTCATGCCCAAATGAAGGTGAGGTTGTCCGTGTATTTGGCTTTAGCCTTGGTAATAACTATCGTTTTCCCATGGATACGCCAATTATCCTTCGGCGGTTACCTGCCGGATGCCTGGCTGTTGCTATTGCTGCTCGCGGTTCCAACCCCAATGCCGCATTCCGCGCGAAAGCCAATCATTTTGGCTCTATGCTTCGCTCTATTGCGGTCGTCGGTAGCGCTCTGTTCACCCATTGCTAGCTGCGCCTCTTTGTTGGCAGCGTTAATGGTGCGTGAAAGTCTTACGCGCCTGTTATCAGATTCGTTATTCGTTTATCGCTTTAGTTGCGCTGTTTTGTCTGCAGTGCCAATGGCACTTATTGACATGAGTGTTGCTGGACAGCATCACGTTCAACTCTCTTACACAACCTGTGTGTGGCGCGTGCTGTTGACCGGTTTTATTGTTGCAGTGGTAAAGCGCCGCTCCTCTAATTCAATGTTCGGAGGCACGAGTTGAATAATAAACGGATATGGCATCTAGTGATGGGGTTCTTGCTGCTAGCAGGCTTAATGATCGGTCGCTTATTCCAATTACAAATCGTTGAAGGCGATGAATGGCAGCGTCAGGCACGTAGTTCGCGATTGGACCAAGACACCATTCCTTTTAAGCGCGGGCGTATCACCTCAGTTAATGGCAGCGTCTTTGCCGAAGATGATTTTGCTTATGATTTATATTTTCGTTATCGTGATTTTCGCCGAATGCATCCGGCGGGGCAAATACATGCGGCCTTGACCCTGCTTGATGTCGAGGCCCCGGGTGTTGAGCAGTGTATGGCTGATGCTCAATATTGGGCAGAGCAATTACTGCAGTTAAGTGCAGAGCGCATGGCAAAGTTGAGTGGGCGCGACCGCAACGATTTGAATTACTATTTGCAGGGTATGTTTGATATCAAATCTACCGAGCAGCGTGACGTATATTTAAGCTGGTTAGATTCCGGTGAACTCAGCCTTGGACAGCAGTTCCCAGTTGCGGCCGCGTATTTCGCAGAGCAGCTTAAGTTTTTTAAGATACGCATCACCGCTCTTGAGCGCATACTGGGTAGTCATTGGCATCAAACTCTATTAATTAAAATCGAACAGCGTCGCCAGCAATTGCAATTGATGGTGTTGCAACGATCTTTGCAAGATGCTGCCGCGCGCTCATTGCAGTATAGCTCAAGTGAGTTGCGTAGTAAGCTGCGTGACTCTAAATCGCGACTGAGTACCGCGCATCTATTGCACCAGCAATGGAAGCTCGATGGACGTGCAGAATATCTGGCGGCTATGCTGATTCCCATCGACGACAATGTGCCAAGTGAAGAACTTAGGCAACAAGAACTATCGCAACAGGTCGGCTTATTAAGTGCCCTATGGAAGCAAGTCGAATTAGCGTCTCCGCAAGACACAGCAGGGATTTTGCGCGATCAAGAATATCGCGTGCATCGCTTTAGAGTGATTAGTTTCTCGAAAGACATTGATTACCAGCTGGTAGATTTACTCGCACAGCAAGGAGACGACTACCCCGGCTTATATCTACAAAAAGTTACGCGGCGTAATTACCCAGTAGCGCGGATTCCGCAAGTAGTGGGCATGGTGCGCTTGCCACAAGAAAGTAATCTTGTCGAGTACCGTGCCTTGAATGATCGCTTCCGCCAGTTGC
>CAXGOF010000216.1:0-2732 GCA_964011335.1 uncultured bacterium | reverse complement strand
TGGGGAAAGCGCGGCGAATGCCAGCTAGGTCAAGCAACTCAACCATTTCGAGAGCGCGCTGACGGGAGACACAAGCAACTTCCTCAAGACCTTGCGGCCCTAAAGCAGCCATGTGGATGCATCCGCGTAAGGCGATCAAGGCATTGTTCGTGCAAATGTTTGACGTAGCTTTCTCGCGGCGGATATGTTGCTCGCGTGTTTGGAAGGTAAGCGTGAAAGCACGGCGTCCTTCGGTGTCATTTGAAATGCCAACTAGGCGACCGGGTAATTTACGCACTGATTTTTGTTGCGCAGCGAAGAAGCCGAATGACGGTCCACCGAATGCCATTGGCACGCCAAGTGATTGCCCGTCGCCGACTACGATGTCGATGCCTTGCTTGCCTGGTGATTCCAGGATACCTGTTGCAACGGGGTATAGTGAAGCAACCGAAAGTGCTTTTACTTCTTTTGCTGCTTCAGCAACTGCCGCAGTGTCTTCGATGTTGCCAAAGAAGTTTGGCTGCTGCACCATGACCGCTGCAGTTTTGTCGTCGATTAAGTCGCTGAAATCTGTCACACCATCTACTATTGGCGCTTCAACCATTTCGGCGTCAATGTGCTTAAGGTAAGTATGAATGGTTTCGCGAGTTTCTGGATGTATTGCCGCCGATACTACAACTTTTTTGCGTCGCGTTTGACTCATCGCCATCATGACAGCTTCAGCGGCTGCAGAGGCCCCATCGTACATCGAGGCGTTGGCTATTTCACAACCACATAGCTCGGCAATCATCGATTGGAATTCGTAGATTGCTTGCAGGGTGCCTTGCGAACACTCTGGCTGATAAGGAGTATAGGCCGTTAAGAACTCGCTACGTGACATCAAGTGATCAACAGTAGTCGGCCACGAGTGATCGTAAATGCCACCGCCAAGGAAATTCACACCAGCAGAAGCTTGATTGCCGCTAGAGAGTTCTTGCATGTGACGCATGAGTTGGTCTTCGGAAAGCCCCGCGCTTAAATTGAGGCTTTCGTTAAGGCGAACCTCTTCGGGGATGGATGTAAATAAATCAGCCATTGACTTGACGCCAACAGCTGCCAACATCTCACTTCTATCGGCATCAGAATTTTGAATGTATGGCATGACTCTTAGCTTTGTGAACTAACTAATTCTTCGTAAGCGGCTAGATCAAGCATCCCGTCGAGGTTCTGGCCCTCAACTTTAACTTTCATTAACCATCCGCCTTCGAAGGGATCGTTTTGTAAATCTTCGAGGTTGTCGCACAAGCTTGAATTGACTTCGAGAACTTCGCCAACAACGGGGCAGTAGAGATCAGACACAGCCTTTACAGACTCCACTTCACCGAATGCTTCTCCAGCAATAAAAGTGGCACCAGCTTCTGGCAGGTCAAGGTAAACAAGTTCACCGAGTTGCTCGACAGCAAAGTCGGAAATGCCAACAGTTACGATGTTGCCATCAATTTTAGCCCACTCGTGTGAGTCTAGGTAAGAACGATCGTTAGGACGCATAGTATTAATTAGTCGCGAGAGCGATGGGGAACAAAAGGCAAGTCGACACAATCGGCCGCATGAGGTTTGCCTCGGAAATCGATGCTGAAATCACCATCGATGTTTTTAGGGACATAAGCCGTAGCTATAGGCTTGCCAAGCACTACGGACATTGCACCACTACAAATGGTGCCTATAACTTCTCCGTCACAAAGTACGTTATAGCCTTCACGCGGAATGCGCTTCTCGCATGTGAAGCCAATAAGATGTTTGTCGGGTTCTGGCAGAGCGCGAAGGGCATCGCCGCCGATGAAGTCGCGGGTTTTCCATCCACGTACACCGAAACGTAAGCTGGCATCAAACGGAGTGATGCCTTCATGGATTTCGTGGCCATAAAGAGGTAATGCTGCTTCGAGGCGTAAAATGTCGCGTGAACCAAGGCCAACAGGTGTGACGTCGAGGCTCATAAGCGACATCCATAGTGGCACTATTTGCTCAGCGCTTGGAAATAACTCGTAGCCATGTTCGCCGGTATAGCCCGTACGCGCAAAGAATAAGGCTCCGAAGTCGGTTTCTATTTCTCCGAGACCCAAGAAAGCTGGAGCAAAGTTATCATCGCCACTAAGCTTGCGTAACACGTTTAAGGACTCCGGACCCTGTAAAGCTAGGATGCCGCCACCGTCTTCCGTTAGATCACTGCACTCAACACCATCGAGTCGCTCGGCAAGTAAATCCCAATCACGCTCGCGATTGGAAGCATTAACTACTAACATAAACTCGTCGTTAGCTAAGCGGTAAGTGAGTAAGTCATCGAGGATGCCAGCATCATCTTGCAACAACATTGTATAGCGCGCTACACCAACAGGTTGATCCGTGATGCATCCGCCGAGCGCATAATCTAGTTTTGTGGCAACATCATCGCCGCGAAAAACAAATCGCGCCATGTGCGATACATCAAATACACCGGATCCTTCACGAACGGCCTTCGCTTCGTTAAGAATGGAGCCGTAATCAACAGGCATGGACCAACCTGCAAATGGGACCATCTTGCCGCCGAGGTCGACGTGCTGCTGATGAAGCGAGGTGGAAAGTAGTTGGGATGTAGTTGTAGACATAAAAAAAAGCGCCAATTTTTTTGGCGCCTGTAAGTTTTTTCTGGAACTGTCAGGGTTCGTCGAGCAGTAGTCCTTTGTACCTGAGAGTTTGGTTGCTGTTGCAACTTGCCCCTTCGGTGCCATGTAAAATGA
>CAXGOF010000215.1:0-2742 GCA_964011335.1 uncultured bacterium | reverse complement strand
TTGAATCTCGCCAACAATTTCTTCGAGGATGTCTTCGATACTAATGACACCCGCTGTGCCACCGTATTCGTCGACAGCGACAGCAAGGTGCACGCGCTTGTTGCGCATGTCTTCGAGTAGTTCGCTAACCGACTTGGTTTCTGGAATGAAGTACGAATTACGCAAATTATCTTTAATGATACAATCTTTTAGTTCGTTTCCTTCAGCAATCAACGACATGATGTCTTTGAGGTATGCGATGCCGAGAATGTCATCGAGGCTCTCGCCATACACCGGTATTCGCGAGTGGCCGGCGTGATTCATAATCTCGAGGCACTCAAGTAAGCTGGCATCACATTGCACGGCTGTTAACTCCGTGCGCGGCGTCATTGCTTTAGCAACGTCAGCTTCGCCAAGTTCGAACACACGACCAATCATGCGCTGTTCAGATTCAGACAGCGCTTCTTCGCTATCAATGATCTCGGCATCAAGCGCTAATAATATTTTTTCGATAAACAGCGTCGCTGGATGCAACAGCCAATTGCAGATGCGCCCTAAGGGTAAAAATAGCATGACTAGGTGACGTCCGCGATTTCTGAGCACCAAGGATGGCACGCCTTCAAGCACAAGGCCGGCGCCCAAGGTGCCAGCGATGGCGAGAATTGCCCGCGTTGTTGCAGTGGAGAAATCTTGAAGAATATAGGTGCTGACAATGGCTGCAGCCGCGATCATTAATATCCGCGCCAAACCACTAGCCCGAGCAATATTAGGCCGACGTGCAAGCTCGGCAGTCAGGCGCGTCTGGATCGCACCGTCGAGCACGTTTGTTGGATGCTTCGAGCCGGCGGCTTGTAATAAGCTACGTAGTCCGCCGAGAATAGCGCCGAGCATCAACAACAGGATGGGTATGGCTAACACATCTCTATCATACTACAATGTTATGATGAACGACAATTGTCAGATGATTGTGTACAACGCCGGGGCCATCTGGGGCCATTCGGGCGCCGAGGCGCTCGCTATTAGCGGCGGTAAAATTTGCGAAGTTGGCTTTGTAGATGTACTGCGTGAAAAGTGGCAGGCTGAAACGGAGGTTGATGCGCAGGGATTGTTGCTCTCACCAGGATTTGTTGACGCCCACACGCACCCAGCTTTTGCCACGGGCCGGGCCGAAGAGTTTGATTGGCGTGCCGAAGGTGCAGACTATCTTGAAATTGCCAAACGTGGTGGCGGTATTTTGTCGAGCGTAGCACACGTGCGCGATGCAAGCCTCGACCATATGATTTCTATTTGTACCCTCAACTTTAAGCGTATGTTGAGGCATGGCACTACTACCTGTGAAGCTAAGTCAGGGTATGGCTTGTCTATCGAGTCTGAACTTAAATCGCTTGAGGCTATTAAAATTGGTGGCGAACGCGCTGGTATTACGGTTGTCCCAACCTTTTTGGGTGCTCATATGATTCCGCTTGAGCATCGCGATACCCCACAGGCGTATGTCGATTTGCTGTGTGATGAAATGCTGCCGGCAGTAAAAGAGCAGGGCATAGCGCAAACTGCCGATATCTTTATTGAAGATGGCGCTTTTGATATCGCTCAGGCCCGCCAGTATTGTGAAGCAGCCGTCGCTTTAGGTTTCGAGTTGCGGGTGCATGCCGATCAGTTTAATAATTTGGGCGGCGTCGAATTGGCTTGTGAGTTTGGCGCCCAATCTGTAGACCACCTTGAGGCTTTATCGGACGCTGGTCTTGAGTGCTTGGCTATGAGTGACAAAACCTTTGCAGGCTTACTGCCAACCGTACCGCATTTTTTACGCCAAAAGATAGATGCTCCGGCACGAAAAATGATTAAGGCGGGTGTCAAGTATTTCATTGGTACGGATTTTAATCCTGGCTCTAGTTACACTCCGTCGCTCGCTGAAGCCGCCCACTTCGCTCGCGTGCGTTTGTGCTTGTCAGCGCAAGAGTCCATCCATGGTGTTACTGCTGGAGCTGCCGATAGTTTGGGGCTGGGCGAATCGAAGGGGCGCATTAAGGTAGGGCATGACGCCGACTTAGTCTTTTTAAACCTGCCAGACTTCTTTCATTTTGGATATGCCTTCGGTGAAAATCCGGTGGTGAAGGTGGTGTTAGGCGATAAGCTTTAATGGATAATAATTTTGCGCCTAGCTCGCAATCATCGCCCATTAGCCGCTATCCAGGTCAAAGACCACTTCAGACGCGGATTCTCTGCTGTTTTACGCTCGGCTTTGGAAAACGGTAGTTGATCAGTCCTTGGCGTGTCAATCCGCAATAAAATCAGGTCTTTGCCGCTTTAGACTCGATTTAGGGCCTCTCAGCTAGCAATAAAATTTGCGCAAAGGAATTGCGAAATCAATCCCACCCTCCTAAATCGCACATAAAATAAGGACTTAGGGCGATAAACGCAGAATTACTTAAATAATTATGCCTAAATACCGCGCCCAATAGCAATATCTTAGTATGGTTAATGAAATAGCTACGCCTTCTAGTAATGCGTTAACTACTAATAATCCCCAAACCCTAATTTTTAAATGAAATTTTTCCTTTCTCTCTTCGCAGCAATTTGCTGTGTGGGTGCGCTTAGTGCCCAAAATACGGTCTTAACAGAAGACTTCAACGCCAACCTAGTGCCTCCAGCTGGTTGGATTACTCAAAACCTTAACGGCTCAACAACATTCACTGAGCCTTGGAGCTCTGATGGTGCCGGCCGAGCCACGCACGGCGATGGTGGTTCTGCAGATGGTCAAGC
>CAXGOF010000214.1:0-2744 GCA_964011335.1 uncultured bacterium | reverse complement strand
CTTTGTCGCGCGAACCGACCGACCGCCTAATGCCAACTAACATGACGGCCGGCCTCCGCTGGACGTCCCCCTCTAAAAAGGTGTACGCTGAGGCCTGGGCTTGGTCGATGGGCGACGCCGACAATCTTTCCTTCCGCGATCAAAAGGACACTACGCGTATTCCAGCGGGCGGAACTCCAGGTTTCACTATTTTTGGCATTAGTGGAGGCATGGAATTAAGCGATAATGCCGACTGGACTATTGCTCTTGAAAACCTCACGAACGAAGACTATCGCGTTCATGGAAGCGGTGTGAATAGTCCAGGTTTCAATGTCATTACTACATTCACTCTATCGTTCTAGCAGCGCTGTTAGCACGCTCGCCTCAATTTCGATTCACTTTGTAGTTGGGATATTGTTATGTTTAGGTCTCGCAAAATATTTTAGCAGTAGTCACCCTCTAAAAAAACCACCGGTTTTATCAGTCAGTTTCCATCAACCTACTAGCGACGACCTGCCAGCAACAACGGTCACGGCCCTCGAATCCGTAATTGTGCCGCCGCGTAACGAAACACCTCAAGTCAACGAGTCGCCATTAGAAAGGCCCGTCGAAACGATACACGACGAAGAGCAACTAGATCTCGCCTACCAAGAAGTGCGGCCATGGATGCCATCGCAATTGCGAGTGCGCCCTGCCGTCAAGTCAGTGACTCAGCCTACTCTTATCCCCGCAAGTGCTGCCGAAATCGCGGATACCGCAGTAGAAGTTGCGGCGTACAAAGATGCGCAACAATGTCCCCCACCGACATACCCCAGAACCGCACGCACCAAGAATCAGCAAGGAACCGTGACGCTGTTAGTGGGCATCCGCGAAGATGGCCAAGTGACCGCTGTTCAAGTCCATGCAAGCTCTGGACATAAAAAGTTAGACGACGCGGCTTTAGCTGCCGTTCGCACCTGGAAGTATGTGCCGGCTACCACGAATGGCCAACCACGTGCAAGTGTCATATTACAATCAATAGTTTTTGAAATCGAAAAAAGCTAAACAGCTTTTTCCCATTCCGCCACTATTTGCGGCACCCAATCAGCGAAACCGTTACCCCGCGGGTCGAAACTTAATCCAGCGGCTTCAAACAATTCAGGCAAACCTGTCGAACCGCCCAAGCTTAGGCCATGACGGTAAGCTGCAACGCATGCCTCGCGATCCGTTCGATAATTGAGCCACAATTGAATCGCTCCCATTTGCGCAAGCGCGTATTCAATGTAATAAAACGGAACTTGGAAAATGTGCAGCTGGCGATGCCAAACTGCCGAGCGCTCGTTTTCTAATCCGGACCAATCTACGCCAGTGCTGAAATCATCTAACAAAGTGTTCCAGGCAGCAGTCCGCTCTTCACGAGTGTGTTGCGGATGCGTGTAAATCCAATGCTGAAAGCCATCGATGGTTGCCACCCAGGCAAAGGTCGACAACATACCTTCAAGAGAATCTCGGCGCGCGCGTTGCGCTTCGTCAGCAGGATAAACATCTTCGAGATGTTCCATTACGAGCGCTTCTAGACCCATTGAGGCCACCTCTGCGAATTCAAGCGGCGGCATACGGTAAGCCACAGGTTCTAGGTCACGGCAGAACAAACCGTTAAGCGCGTGACCACCTTCATGCACTAAGGTCTCAACATCGCTATGCGTGGTACCCGAATTAGCGAATATCACCGGCACTCGGCGTTTCTCGAGATTATCCATAAAACCGCCTGGGCCTTTATGTGGACGCGTTTCGAGATCGAGCAATCCTTGGCTAGACATCCAGCGCAACTCTTCGCCAAAATCTTCAGCAACCGCCGACATCAACTTCGCAGACACATCGACATGCCCTGCCGCATCCGTAAAGGGTTCGAAAGCATCAGCGCCATCCAGGTCGACCGATGTGTCCCATGGGCGCAACGTATCTACCCCTAATTTTTGGCGGCGGTGTTCATTTATCTTGCGCATCGCCGGCACAATATACCGTTTTACGTTCTCGCCAAATGCAAGGCAGTCTTCGGGAGTATAATCGAAACGCTCCTTACCAACGTGCATGTAGTCGCGGTAATTTTCGAAATCGGCATTCCGTGAAACTTTATCGCGCAGCGCAACCATCTTGTCAAACACTGCGTCAAGAGCCTCGGCATCAATTAAACGGCGCGAAGACACCAAACGAAATGCCTCTTCGCGCACGACGCGATCGGGGTCGGCCAGATACTTCGACATACCAGACAAAGTGACTTCTTCGCCTTTATAGGTGACGGTCATGGCCGCAATAGTGCGTGTATACTCGTTCGACAATTTCTCATCGTCAGCATTCAGCTGCACATTCTCTTGGCGGAACATTTTCACGCCCAACTCAATTGAGCGATCGTAAATATCAAAACCACCGTCGCGTAACGCGTCACGGAATGCGCCATCTAAATATTTGCGGTCAAGCAAATCATCGATAGGCTCTACCTTTGGCATAATCTCAGTTTGAAAATCTAAATTCGCTTTTTCCAAAGCCTCGTCATTAGTCTTACAAACGCTAGCATACATGCGCTTCAGCGACTCTTCGGCAATCACGCTATCTAGTTCGCTACGCCATAAAACCCATTCGCGCCATTCCTCAACCGAAGACGGCGATGCAGCCAACAATTCTTGCAGCACAACATTGATTTTCTCAAAGCTATCCGCAACAAAATCTTCAGCCAAAAACTTCAACGCGGGTTGTGGGTGTCGATCTAATACTTTTGTCATTATTCT
>CAXGOF010000213.1:0-2757 GCA_964011335.1 uncultured bacterium | reverse complement strand
ACAGACTCTGCGTTCGCTAGTTAACGACTTTAAGAATGCCGGTATTGATAAGCGCGGTAACGAGGGTCTCACTGAAGAGGTTAGCTCTCCAGCTGAATTCTTGACCGATGAAGAGATGATAAAGATTGTTCATTCAGCAGCTAAGAGTCGCCGCGAATCTATCGAGCAATATGTTGCTGGCGATCGTCAAGACCTTGCTGACATCGAACAGGCTGAGTTAGATATTCTGTCCGAATTCTTGCCAAAACAGCTTGATGATGCCGAGCTCGAATCTATTGTGGAAGCAGCAATAGCTGAAACTGGAGCGTCATCCATGGCTGACATGGGGGGCGTGATGAAAATCGTGCAAGTGCAAATTGCGGGTCGCGCAGACGGCAAGCGCGTTTCAGGGGTTGTGCGCCAGTTGTTAGGTTAGATTAATGACAGATGTCTCAACAATAGAGCAGCCTAAGAAATCGTCAGCAGTTAAGTGGGTCTGCTTTGGCATTGCTTACCTATGCCTTATCATTTTCATGTCACTTTCATCTATCAATAAAGCAATCGATACTTCACAAGAAATGGGCGTCTACCAGATCGACAAAACTCGCGAATTCTTAGGTGACGAAAAAGCCGAAGAAATGAAAGAGTTTTTTGATGAACGTATGAATGTCGAAGAAGTTCCTACAGATAACGCAGCCACAGGTACGCAGTAGCGATAATAATCGACATTATCATTAGAGGAAAGGCCGTCTTCAAAAAGGTTACGAATTTAATCGGATGACCTGCGCGCTCGGCGAATCCTGCGACTATTAGGTTGGCGCTGGCACCAATCAAGCTACCATTCCCACCGAAACATGCGCCTAGTGAGAGTGCCCACCACACAGTTTGTTGTTGTGCGGCATCGAGGCCAACTCCGTTTTCTGCCAGCTGAGCGAATGCCACCTTGAGGGTTGGGATCATTGTCGCGACAAATGGGATGTTGTCGACGATAGCCGAGGCAATCGCTGATATCCATAGTACGCCTAAGGCTAATGCTTCCGTCACCCCAGCGGGGTCTGAAATTCCTTCGGTGAGCCCTACAACTTTGGTAGCCAGTATCTCTAGAGCACCCGCATGCTCGAGGCCTCCGATGATAACAAACAGGCCAACGAAGAAGAATATAGTTACCCACT
The DNA here is from genome assembly GCA_964011335.1 of uncultured bacterium. Taxonomy (GTDB): domain Bacteria; phylum Planctomycetota; class UBA1135; order UBA1135; family UBA1135; genus JAPKEZ01. The sequence goes on along the minus strand of CAXGOF010000213.1, from coordinate 1,606 downwards.
CAACTTCGCCAGAAGTGTGATGGACGTTCTCGCTTTTTTCATCTACAGTCTTGCCGAAGTTGTCGAGTAACAAGAGTAGCGCTGCACCTGTCATTGCCACAGTTGCAGGTTCTATGCCCATCGGATGCCCTAGCATAAAACCGATTAAGACCAGGAAAAGGACTGCTAATGATTTTACAAGCAGCCTTGGATCCGTAATGGCCTCGGACTCTTTGAAATTTAAAACACGTTGGCGGGCTTCGTCACTGGCATAGAGCTTGCGCCCCCATAAAATGTAAATAGGGAGAAGTGTTGCAATAAATACCAACGGCACAATTGGCGCGATGTGCACCAAGAAGTCATTGAAGGTTACGGACTCGACCATCGAGCCAATCAAAATGTTTGGAGGGTCGCCAATCAAGGTTGCTGCACCGCCAATGTTTGAAAATACAATCTCTGAGAACAAAAACGGGTAGGGTGCAATTTCTAATTCTTCAGTAATCAACAATGTCACTGGAGCGATAAGCAACACTGTTGTTACGTTGTCGAGTAGTGCTGATAGAATCGCTGTGACAATCGAGAGCATTACCAACATACCCCAAGGCCTTGCATTCACTTTTTTGGCTGACCAAATAGCTAAGTACTGGAAAACCCCGCTACGCTGCATAATAGCTACGATAAGCATCATTCCGGTTAGCAGGCCGATGGTGTTCCAGTCAATCGCTTGCACTGCGGCGTGTTGATTTAGCACGCCAGATAAAATCATCAGGCCACCACCAAGTAGGGCGACTACTGCACGATTAAATTTTTCAGACATAATCACCGCATAGGTAATCACAAAAATAACACCTGCGACTACCAATGGGTTGGCGCCGCCAATAACGTGTGCTTCTGCTGCAGGCGCACTGTGCTGCGCTATTAGAGAAATTAGGGTAAGCATTTATTTAATTTTGGGAAGTAAGTAATCGCGGACGGCCTAGTAGCTAATGAGGTCAATAAGAGGGGTGTTACGAAAGCGTTTTCCAGCCAGTAGTTTTACTGTTTTGCTAGCGGTAACGTTTTCGGTTACAGTAATTGAGTCCATATGCATTATTACGGCATGAGCCATCCCGAGACTTTAGGGCTCTGATTATATATAATCCGGTTAATGGAAAGCAAACATGCGGTGCGCGGCGCCCTAGTGAACTCGGCGTTGATTATGTCATCGCGAGTATTGGGTATGGTGCGCGACATGGCAATGCTGGCATTTTTCGGCATGAGCCCTTTGCTTGGTGCTTTTAATATCGCTTGGGTGGTGCCAAATATGTTCCGGCGCCTATTAGGCGAAGGTGCGGTTGCCGCTGCCATCCAGCCTGCTTTGGCTCGCGCCGAAGAAGAAGATGGGATCGATGCTGCCCGTGAACTGTTCGCCGGCTTTCAGGCCACAGCACTCAGTGTTTTACTCAGCTTGTTGACCATTGCTTGGGTAGCGCTATTTTTTTATCGTGGCAGCCTGATTGACGAGAATGCTTTACAAACGAATTTGTTCTATTTGATATTGCTGCCGTATATGGTGCCGATTTGTATGTGTGCTTTGGCATCAGCTCCGCAAAACCTACATAAGCATTTTTTTTGGCCGGCACTTGCG
>CAXGOF010000212.1:0-2823 GCA_964011335.1 uncultured bacterium | reverse complement strand
GCCAGTACTGTTAGCGACCGCCGAGCGAACAGGCGCAAAGAACACCACTAGAAGCACCATTGCCAACAGCTGAAACAACTGGATATCAAACACCTGAAGACCGAACAAAGATGGCATCTCAAGGCCATGAAAAGATGTTTGCGGCACCACGTGGGAAAATAATGTCTCGAAAGGGTCCGCCTGACCTTCACCCCCCGACCCTGAGGACGCGGAGAAAGCTGCTAAGATGTTGAACTGTACAGGAGCCAATTTATGACAATGGGAGGAAGCTAAGGTTATTTTCTGTTAATCTTTACAAAGAAAGACACTTCGCCGACCAACAGCCCTGCTACAAAAGAGTAGAGGAATAAATCAAAACGATACCAACCCGTTTTCTTTCCGACAAGGGCGCCTATGAAAAGGACGCTAAGTCGGCCAAGAAAACCTAGGGCCATAACCACAAGGATACTGGTTGACGATGGGGAATGCTCTGCTAATGCCTTCCTGCGCTTTCTAGCGAGGATTGCTTCACATATTAACGCAAGCCCAAAACCAATAGCCAAAGAGATTAAGTCGTGGGTGTTCATTCGGATGAAGGCGGGCGAGAATCTTCGTCGTTCATCTTGAGGCAGAGGCGGTAAATACCAAGCCCTACACCGAGAGATACGCCGAGGAGTAGAAACAAGGGAAAGCCGGCGGGAAAGCCGGCGACTAAATCTAACTTATAGCCGAGCCACGTGAAAAGGGCTATCGAGGCAAAAAACTCGAAGCCTAGTGTAGCGTGCTTGGCGAAGTCTGATTGTTTCAAGATTCTCTACGAAAGTAGAAAGAACAGTGGCGGGCAACTAAATGCGTTACCTAGCCATGATTGGGCGCATAGTATAAGCCCTCCAAAGGTTCCTTGAAACCATATCTAGCAAAGTTTTGCAAAAAGCCTTATCCTTTGCACACCCCCCCCATTCCTAATACCCAAACAAAAGTGGAAACAACCTTACTACTCCTCAAGCCTGACTCCCTTCACCGCGGCCTCGCAGGACGCATCATCACAAGATTTGAAGAAAAAGGCTTACAACTCGTTGGCCTCAAATTAATGCAAATGACGCAAGAGCTTGCCGCTAAGCATTATGCCGAGCACACCGAACGCCCATTTTACTCTGGACTAGTCAGATTCATGACTGCATCCCCCCTGGTCGCCATTGCCCTGCGCGGGCCTGGTGCTGTAGCTGTCGCTCGCAAGTTGATGGGCGCCACCTTCGGCACTGACGCTGATGCTGGCACGATTCGTGGCGATTTCGGTTGTTCAAGGTCGTACAACCTTATTCATGGATCAGACTCTCCTGAAAGCGCTGAACGCGAACTGGCCTTATTCTTCCCAGAAGGCGTCTGTGATTGGTCACCGATATCGGCTGACTGGTTATGGGATAACGAGTAAGCTATTAACATGAATGTCTCGAAGATAGGCTTGGTCGTGGCAATATACGGGGTTTTTGCAGCGTGTAGTAGTGGTCCCACCGACGAGGAAATTGCGGTCAAGGTAGATGATTTCCGCCAACGTTCCTCACAGTACTTCAACGCCGGCAGCTACACACAAGCCTATCAGCAAGCAACGCTAGGTCTGGAGCTAACCACCGAAGACGATGGCGAGCTTAACTTGCTTGCTGGGCACGCCCTAATGATGATGCGCAACATCAATGATGTTGCCAAATCAGAAGCCTACCTCTTAAAGGCACAAAAGATGCTCGACACATACCGGGCTGACTTAATCCTTGGCGAGTTTCATCAACGCTACGGTGCGATGCTCAATGCACATGCCCACCGTCAGCTAAAGCTTGCCGAAGAACTCGACAGCCTTGATGATGAACAAAGACAAGCTGAGATTGAAGAAAATGAAGATCGCGTCGAGACTGCCCGTCAACACTTTAATGACGCTGCTGAGTTGTTTTTGGTTGCGCTCGAACAATCCCCTGACGACTTGCACGCACTGCAGCTGATTGGCCAAAGCTATACTTACTTGGGCGAACACGCTGCTGCACGCAAACACCTCGGACACGCTGTTGATATTTTAGTTGAATCACGTCGGTACAAAAATCGCATCTTAGCCACGGACACAAAAATGCCTCTTCGCGAAGCGGACCGCTTACGCTCGGGCATGTTGGGTGATATCGGCACCGAGGTCTCCATTCGGATTTTGTTGGCAGGTCTCGACAAGCTAGATGGCAGCGTCGCTGCAGAAATAGAGCAATATTCTACTATTCTGGAGCTTAACCCTAATCATTTAGACGTTAGTTATTTACGGGGTGTGGCTTATTACAACACAGGAAATATTACGCAAGCAATCGTCGATATAGAACACTTTATCAGTAATACCGACTTACCATACGACCATCCGCAAGTTCAGCATTCCTTAAAAATAACCAACGAACTTAAATAGTTAGCCTTGGCTCTTATCTGCGGCAAAAGACAGCTTTAATTCTATCGGATGGCCGTCACGTAATATCATCAAATTGCTCGCCACAGGAGATTCCTGCAATGCCATGCGCAAGTGCATAGTAGATATTATTGGGGCGCCGTTAAGTGAAACCAATTCGTCGCCGAGTTCAATATTAGCGACATCCGCAACCGAACCATCCGCCACAGCTGAAACCGTTAGACGCCAACGACATTCACTGCTTGGCATTTGTTCTGAACGCAATTCTTGATCGACAATCACGCCGAGAATACGAGAAGGTAGCCACGGCGGATTAAGTTGGCGAAACAAATCGAAGACCACCTCAATAGGCACAAAGAATGACATTGAAAGCTGCTGCAACTCTAGCACGCCAAAGTCGGGCCATATAATTCCGA
>CAXGOF010000211.1:0-2859 GCA_964011335.1 uncultured bacterium | reverse complement strand
AGAGTATTCAAGGCAGCGTGTTCGATGGTGACGCTGATGGCGATGTCGAAGAACTCGTCGGTCAGGCAGAGAAGGCTGTGTTCGGTGTCGGAGAGCGTCTAGTCGGCAAAGAAATGATTTCTGTAGCGGAACTAATCGACTCGAATCTCGATGGATTGCTCAGTGGCGAAGCGAAAGAAGAAAGTCTCAAAACGGGCTACTACGACCTTGATGAGAAATCTGCTTTCCGTCCTGGTGACCTAGTGGTGTTGGCAGCGCGTCCGGGTATGGGTAAAACTGCCTTCGCGCTTAACTTGTTGGAGCGAGTTGCAGTGCAAGACAATAAGGCTGTATTGATGTTCTCCTTAGAGATGCCACGCGATCAGCTTGTGGTGCGTTTGTTGTCTTCTTTGGCGCGTGTTTCCCACGATAGCTTACGCCGCCATCGTTTGCAGGCTAACGATAGAAGTCGGCTAACAACAGCCGGCTCTGCGCTGCGCGATACCGTGATACATGTCGACGACTCTTCGCAGCCAAGTTTGTCGCAGATTCGTGCTAAGGCGCGCCGCTTAAAGCGTGAAGGCAAGCTAGATTTGTTAATCATTGATTACTTGCAGTTGTTGCAGGCAAAGGCTGAATCGCGACAAAACGAAGTTTCGTTAATCTCGCGTACTTTAAAATCTATCGCGCGTGACCTCGAAGTGCCAGTGCTTGCCCTAGCTCAGCTCAATCGTAAAGCGGAAGATCGCTCAGACCATAAGCCTATGTTGTCCGACTTGCGTGAATCAGGCTCCATCGAGCAAGACGCTGACATGGTAATGATGCTGATGCGCGAAGATTACTACAACGAGACTGAAGAGAATCGTGACAAGGCTATGTTGAGCATCGCCAAAAACCGCCATGGTTCTACGGGCGAAATCTCTTTGCGTTTTAATAAGCGTTTTATGCGTTTCGAAAACGACGACGTTCACGCCCAAGCGATAGCTCCTACCGCTTCAGTTACAGCCTTTGATGATGCTTAAAAACCTATTTTTTAGTGCATGCTTACTCTGTGTAGTAGGCTCATCTTCTTTTGCGGCTCAAGCGGGGCAAGAGCAGCAGGCAACCATAGTTGAAGACATCATTGTTGTCGGCGCTAATGGCGAGGTTGAGCAGGTCTTGCAAGGTATCTCACTAGCCATTGGGGAAGAGTTTTCGGCAGCTCTGCTGGAAGATAGCGTTGAATGGCTCTGGAGCCAGATGCGCATGCGCGTGTTGCAAATCCGGGAGCTACCGGGCAGTGCTCTAGGTTCTATTGTGATTGAGTTGCTCGTCGACCCGCTTCGCTCATGGAAGCAAGTCGTGTTCGAAGGCTATGATGAGTTGACTCCACCTGAAATAGAAATTGCTGTCGGATTAACGGGTCAAACAATAGACGAATTAGAGTTGACCAAGTACGAGCAGCGTATATTAGACTTTTATTTCGAGCAGGGGTTTAGAGGTGCGGAAGTGTCCGCCGTCGATCGTGGTGATTACCTCGCCTTCGTTATTTATGAGGGCCAGCAACTTACAGTTTCTGATGTGCGCTTCGAGGGCAATACTTTCTTTAACGAAGGCGGTGTATGGGGTATTTTCCACTGGGGCCTAGACTTGCACGAGAGCCTTCAGCAGACCGACGGAGTCTTCTCCGATGACGACTTCTCTGTCGATATTGTCGTTGAAGATATTAACTCTTTAATCATGCTTTACCGTGAGTATGGTTTCCTGGATGTCGAAATTGATTGTCGTCTCGAAGAGCAAGGCGGGTTGAACAAGGTGGCGCTGATTTATGAAATAAACGAAGGCCCTCGGTACACCATTCGCTCAGTTCAATTCAAGAATAGCCGCGGTGGGGGCTTGATGGTCGAAGACGACGAGCTCAAGGAGTTGTCGGGTATTGTCGCAGGCCAGTTCTATAGTCCGGCTCGACTGGGGCAAAGCGCTTTTGACATTCAGGCTAGGTATGCCAAGTACGGCCATCCCTCCAGGCGAAAGGTCGTGGCTAATGGCGACAAGGCCGACAATTACTTTTGGATCGGCGGGGAAAATGGTGCCGACGAGCCGGATGTGCTCTTCGATCTTGACGAGCCGGTGGTTGACGTGGTGTTTACTATTCAAGAAGGCAAGGCTTTCCGTTTGCGTGATGTAGTGCTGCGTGGCTACCTTGGCACACAAGATCGCATCGTGCGTCGTGAGGTTGAACTCGAGCCGGGTGATGAAGCTCGAGAAGACCTTGTTAATCGTTCATGGCGACGATTGAATGGCCTTGGTTACTTTAAAGACGCGAACAATAATCCGGCAGTAGATTGGCATTGGCAGCAAGTTGATGGCCGCCATGATTTAATGGATTTAGTCTTTGATGTTCAAGATAAGGGAATGATGAACAACTTCCGCTTTGGTGGCGCATGGAACTCTGAAACAGGTCCTGCTCTGATGGTTAGCCTGACTAAGTCAAATGTAGACATGTTTGATGGGGCCGACTCGTTCACGACAGTTTTTACGGATTTGCAAGACGGCATGGCGTTTCACGGTGCTGGCCAAGCTCTTCGAGTCTCAGCGCAACCAGGCCGCCGTTATTCTTCTTACGCAATTTCTTTTACTGAGCCTGACCTGTTGCGTGAGCACATCGACCGCTTGGGGTTGAATATTAGTACAAGTAAAAATTTGCGCTATCAAAGATCCCACGAAGAACAACGAACCTTCTCAGGATTTACGCTTAGTCGTCGCTTCGGTCGTAATGTTTCTATTTTCGGAGGACCAACATTAGGTCGTGTGGTTCTTGACGACTTTGCGCTTGGTGCGCCAGGCGCGGCCACTGAGTTTGCGGGCTCTAATTCGTACACAACTCTAATGTTTGGCGCG
>CAXGOF010000210.1:0-2880 GCA_964011335.1 uncultured bacterium | reverse complement strand
TTGCATTCGCATATAAGTATTTTACGCGCAACTAACAGATATGTTAGAAAGAATGGTGGGCGTTACAGGACTTGAACCTGTGACCCCCAGCTTGTCGAGCTGGTGCTCTAGCCAACTGAGCTAAACGCCCATTCTTGAGGCGAAAGTTTAACGCTGCGAATGCCCTTTGGGTAGTAACTTATTGCGCCAATCTTGACAAAGTTGGGTGTCACGACCCGCGGCTAGTAATCTGATTTCGCAATAGCGTAAAGCGTCTTTGAGATAGGGTTGACGGCGCAGGGGGCCTACTGATTTCGCACTGATACCGTGTTTCTTAGGTGCAATTTCGGTGTCAAGGCGGTGCTGCAATGCCAGTATATGCTTTGCATCGGATACCACATACCGCGGCATGTGCGCTCGCTCCTGAAATCCGCGTAGCCATGAAATAGCAACTCGCTGCGGAGTATGAAATTCATAATGACTAGTCGCCATGACTTCTTGCTCTACCATGGGTCCGTACAAGCAAGCAAGTAGAAGACCTCCGCTCGGAGCATTCCGCCATGGCATAGAATCGAGAGCAGCCAGTTGACGCGACAGTAGCTGGTAATTGTTTGTATCTTGTTGAAGCCAATGACTTACTTCTGGTAACATCGTAGGCAGCAATTTCAATTCAAATAAGTCGGCAAAAACGCCAGCCATATACTTGGTCCGCATCAACCGCAGGACCTCATCGGCGATTCGGGCTGGAGCAGCCTCCTTGACGATTGGAGCCAATGAGCGTGCAGCATCTATTTCTGCCGAACCTGGGTCGAAATCTAGGCGGCGCATGAATTTAATTAACCGCAATATGCGTACGGGGTCTTCCTTGAAGCGCACGTTGGGGTCGCCAATAGAGCGCATCAAGCGTTTCTCTAAATCGCCGATGCCGTCCGTCCAATCGTAAATCTTTAGCGATTGGGGATCAAGGTATAGCGCGTTAATCGTAAAATCGCGGCGTAGAGCATCGCTTTCGACTGTGCCATAATTGGTGTCACGCGCTAGAGTTTTTGTTTTTTTATTCTTTTTCGGTGCAGACCTGAATGTAGCGACTTCATAGATCTCTTTGTGATTGCGCACATGCACAATAGGGAAGCGCTTGCCGATAATTCTCGAGCGCCTGCCGAAAACACGGCGCACTTGTTGTGGTGTTGCCGATGTAGCAATATCAAAATCTTTCGGAGACAAGTCTAAGAGCAAGTCACGTACGCACCCACCGACTAAATAGGTTTCGTGCCCAGCTTGTCGGAGTTGACTTACAATAGAAACAGCGCGGCGATCAAGTCGTTTCGCAGAAAACGGCAGATGAATGACGCGAGGTGCGGATGACATGAATATTATTTAGGACGCTTAAAATGAAGCGCAAAGCGTTCGCCACGCTCTTTGCTAAGCAAATACTTGTGTTCGTTTATTAGCTTCCAGCGACTACCGTTTTCTTTCATCTCCGCCCAATCGGCTTGCCATGATGGCCCAGCCATTAGACACAAGCGGCGAATTTTCAGAGATTTTTTATCGAGGCGACGTAAAAACTTAGGTAGTGGCTCTACGGCTCGCGCGCAAATCCAGTTGGCCTGTGGGTCGAGTTTAGAACCGATTTCTTCGCCTTGTCTGGCGTGTACATCGACATGCATGAACTCTAGCGACATGCGCGCTTCTTCGAGGAAGGCAGCTTTTTTCCCATTACGCTCGCACAAATGAAAATGTTTGTCCGCATACATTGAGGCCCATATCAAGCCTGGAAAACCTCCGCCTGAACCCCAGTCCATATAGCATGCAGTCCCAGGCATGTATTTTGCGGCTTTAATACAGTCGATAACGTGGTCGCCAATAAGGCGTTCGTAGTCTTTAGCACCGGTCAGATTAGTGACCGTATTTGCTGTCATGAGCAGGCGACAGTACTGCAATATAGAGTAATGCGCAGAGGCAGGGTATTCTAGGACCTCAGCAAGTTCTGCTAAGATGACATCTGCTAAATAGGCTGGCACTTGATCGATGCCGGCTTCATCGGGATCAGGTATGCCGGGAAATGCCATGATGTGGAAAGTGGCAGGGCAGGCAGGACTCGAACCCGCAGCATGCTGATTTGGAATCAGCCGCTCTACCATTGGAGCTACTGCCCTGACGCTGCGATAAGATACTCATATCCGCCAACTAACTCAACCCTAATGGCAAAAAAAGCAAAACACAAGAAGAACCCGTCGATGATAGACAATCGTCGCGCACGGCGTAACTACGAGATAATAGAGACTCTCGAAGTGGGTATTTCATTGCTTGGGACCGAGGTTAAGGCGCTACGAGAAGGTCGGGTTAGCCTGGATGAAGCTTACGTCCATATTGCGGGCAAGGGCTTGGTGCTCGAGCAGTCGCACTTCGGTGAGTACAGCAATGCTAATGTTAACAATCATAAACCCATTCGCCCACGCAACCTCTTGGCGCATAAGAAAGAGGTGTTAAAGCTCGGTCTAGAAGTCAAACAAAAGGGTTTGACACTAGTCCCAATGAAAATGTATTTTAAAGGTCGCTGGGCCAAGGTCGAGGTCGCTTTAGCGCGTGGACGTAGCGATTACGATAAGCGGCAGGTGCTTAAGAAGCGTGATGCAGACCGTGATATAAAGCGGTTTATGAAATAGAGCTCTGTCTAATCATAGTTGTTTGCGGTGCGACTTTATCGCGCGATGTCGAGCCGTTAGTTTAGCTGCTTGCTATGATGTGGACTAAGTCCATGCATGCCGACCTTCTCGCCTGGTTTCAGCAAAACCGCCGTCTTCTCCCGTGGCGCCAGCAACGTCATGCTTATGGTGTTTGGATTTCTGAGGTGATGTTGCAGCAGACGCAAGTAGACACAGTAATCCCTTTTTACCATCG
>CAXGOF010000209.1:0-2918 GCA_964011335.1 uncultured bacterium | reverse complement strand
AAAATGGCTGTTAGTAGACGTTATCGTGATAATGCAGAGCAAGTAGACAGCTCAAGGGTCTATGACTTGCAGGATGCTATGTCAGTCTTGAAAACACTGCGTCCAGCTAAGTTCGACGAAACAGTCGAAGTGGTTGCACGTTTAGGTGTTGATCCTAAAAAATCTGACCAAATGGTGCGTGGCGCTGTAAGTATGCCGCACGGTTTGGGTAAAGATGTCCGCATTGTTGTTTTCGCCGAAGGTGATGCTGCCGAAGCTGCTAAAGCTGCTGGTGCGACTGAGGTTGGTAGCGACGAGTTAGGTGCAAAAATCGAAGGCGGCTGGACGGACTTCGATATTGTAATTGCTCATCCGGCTATGATGCGTGTCGTTGGTAAGTTGGGCCGCACGCTTGGGCCACAGGGCAAAATGCCCTCGCCTAAATCTGGCACTGTAACTCCTGATGTCGCGAAGGCAACAGCTGAGTTTAAGGCCGGTAAGGTTGAATTCCGTGTTGACTCCGCTGGTAACGTTCATGTGCCGGTAGGTAAACTTTCTTTCCCGGCTGATAAGCTAGAAGAGAATGCGCGCACTTTCCTTGATTTGGTTAGCTCGATGCGTCCTTCTTCTGCGCGCGGTACATACTTCCGCACAGTTTCGGTTTCTTCAACAATGAGTCCTGGGCTCAAAGTTAACTTCTCATAACTCTTAGGATTCAGGATAATAAAAAATGGTAAGTAATCTTAATGAATGGATGGTCGGTACATATGGCGCAGAGTTTTCTGGAAAAGAAGGCTTGGTGTTGTTGAGTATGGAAAACCTAACGGTTGAAGAGTCTCAAGAGCTGCGTAGTAAGGTTCGTGAAAGCGGTGCCCAGCTACGTGTTACTAAGAACCGCCTTGCTAAGGTGGCGCTCAAGCAGGCAGGTATTGAATTCGATGAGGGCTCTTGGTCTGGCATGTGTGGCATCCTTGTGGGTGACACCGAGTCAACAATCAAGGCGGCTAAAGGAATAGAAGTCCTTTGGAAGAAAGCGGAAGTGCGTAAGGTTAGATACCGCGCTGCTGTTCTTGATGGCGCAACTATGAGCGCTGGCGAGGCTGCCTCGATTGCCGGAATGGCCGACAAGGACACTCTTCGCGGTCAAATCTGTGGCACCATCATGGGTACACCACGTCAACTAGCCTCGATTTTCAACGAGGTTCCTACATCTTTGGCGCGCGCCATACAGGCGCGTGTCGATCAGGGCGAATCTGCTGAATAGCGGTTGCGTCTACAACAATCAATCAACGATTTAAACAATACATAAAATCATGTCAGAAGAAACAAACACTGTAGAACTAGACACAGATCTAGAAGCTATTTTCGCCTCTTTAGACGCATTGCCAATTGGCAAAGCTGCTACTCTCGTCAAGGCTCTTGAAGAGCGTTGGGGTGTCTCAGCTGCTGCTCCTGTTGCTGTTGCTGCCGCCGCTGGTGGTGGTGGTGATGATGCAGCAGGCGAAGAGGCTAAAGATTCATTCGACGTAGTGCTTGAGAGCGATGGTGGCAAGAAGATCCCAGTGATCAAAGCTGTCCGTGCAATCACAGGCCTAGGTCTTAAAGAAGCCAAAGAACTCGTCGAGAGTGCTCCAAAGGCAATTAAAGAAGGTGTACCCACTGCCGATGCTGAAAAGCTTAAGGCAACACTTGAAGAGGCTGGCGCAACCGTCAAACTTGCTTAATACGTTTTTGGCTTTTGATAGCTATACCGCAAATCACTTTCGCTGTTTAGGCGGCGAAAGTGATTGCGGATTCTCTGCCGTCACCCCACGGCATTGCTTTGCTTAAGCAAAGTTCACTGCGAACGTTATTTCGTTCGTAGTATTCAGCACGCTTTTTTTTCCCAAAACCTGTGCCAGGTGCTTCCGGATGACCACCAATAATAAAAATATCGCTGACTTTGAAGTTCGCGATTACCGCTCCTTCGCTAGTAGAGATGCTTCTCTGCTTCCAGGACTGTCTGATTTGCAAACTCGTTCTTACGAGGACTTCTTGCAATTAAACGTCCCGGCTTCCCGTAGAAAAGTTCAAGGCCTCGAGGCGCTGTTCACGGATATATTTCCGATTGAGAGCCACGACAAGACTCTTGCTCTCGAATACGGCGGCTATGCTCTAGGTCGTCCACGTTACACTCCGGGCGAGTGCCGTGAGTTGCGTTATAGCTACTCTTACCCGTTGCGAGTCAAGATGGCTTTGCGTCAAGGCGAGCAGACTATCGAAGAAGAAATATTCTTGGGTGAGGTTCCTGTAATGATGGGTGGCGGTGAATTTATCGTCAATGGTTCTGAGCGCGTTGTTGTTGCTCAGCTGCATCGTTCGCCTGGCATCGACTTCGCTCTTGATCGCGCATCCGGCGACAAGAAGCTACACACTGCGCGTATCATCCCAGAGCGCGGCTCCTGGGTTGACTTCATGGTGTCCGGTAAGGGCGCTCTGCAGGTGCGTATTGACCAGCAGGGCAAGTTTAGTGCTTTAACTTTGTTGCGTGCACTGAATCCAGAGTGGGGCAGCGATGGCCAGCTCTTGGCATTGTTTTACGGTGTCGAAAAAGTTGTTCGCCCTAAGAAGGGCTCAAAGGCTAAGTTCGCTTCAGAAATCGAAGGTCGTCTTGCTCTAGAGCAAATCCGCGATACGCGTACTGGAGAAGAGTGGGTTAAGTCTGGCCAGGTTATCACAGCAGAAATAGCCGAGCATATTGCTGGCTCTGACTTGACCGAGCTCGATTTGTTGGTAGATCCAGAAGATCCACTGATTATCAATTCTTTGAAAGAAGATACTTCTAGTAACCACGAAGAAGCTTTATCCGCTATCTATGCTAAGTTGCGTCCTGGCAATCCGGTACAGTTAGAGAAGGCTCGCGAATTGTTGCAAGATCGTTTCTTTAATGAGGCGCGTTA
>CAXGOF010000208.1:0-2958 GCA_964011335.1 uncultured bacterium | reverse complement strand
GAAGTTGATTCCATCGCTGCTGGCATCGAACGTATGGTCAGTGAAAAAGCATGGCGCTCGCAAGCTTCTGCTGTCGGATTACAGCGCGCCGCCACCTTCACCTGGGAAGAAACCGCTCGCAAAACGGTTGCCGCTTATAGGCGAGTGAGCGAAGCCTTCAAAGCCGAGAATAGCTAAGTCGCTTTAAAAGATTTCGCCAGCTTTGCGTACCAAATAAACCACGCCAAGCATCACGCCAATCCCTAGAGCAAAAGCCAATGCGCGAATGACCAGCGGCTGCTGGCTAAGGTCGCCAAGCCCACCCGCTTGCTCTTCGATAATCTCGCGACGTTGACGCGCGCTCTCGTGGCGCTCTTGACGAGTGATAGCGTCCTCTTGCGCAGCACTGTTAGATTCATCGACAACAGCGAATTCGACTTCGCCAATTTTGACGAGGATGCCATCGCGCAAACGAATGATGTTTTGCTTGCGGCCATCGACAAAGGAGCCATTAGAGGACTGTTGGTCGGCTAAAGTAAAGGCCTCGTTTTTCCACTCAATTTTAGCGTGTACGCGCGATACTGAATGGTCATCCACTACGTAACCACAACCCTGGTGGCGCCCGAGTGTAAGGCCATCGCATAGTTGAACGATTTCATTGGTGGAAGTGTTACGTAACTGCATCGCCATACTTTAGCAACGCTAAGATGGTTTAGAAGACGATGACCACTCCACCTGCTTTGATCCTCGAAAATGTGCGGCTTGCTTGGCAAGGCGCCGATGCGCCATTACTTAGTATTACGGCGCACCTCGGCGACAAATTATTGATATTAGGGCCAAATGGTTGTGGCAAGACCACTTTAGTTGAAACTATTTGTGGCTACCTACAGGCCGTAAGCGGCACCGTCGGTCGCAGTTCACGCATAGGTTATGTCCCGCAACAGCTTAAGCTTCCGACATCCCTCTCGGTAGAAGACTATTTTGAACAACTCGTTTCGCTCTGCGCAGATAGCGTCGTAAATGACGCCCAACAATGCATGAAGCTCTTTGATTTGAAACCGCAGGCTAAACGCAAAATTGCCGACCTGAGCCGTGGTTGGCAACAGCGCCTCAACTTAGCACAAGCGTGGCTCGGTGACCCGCAACTGATTATTCTCGACGAACCACAAACCGCTCTCGACCCAGAAGGCATGACTCGCTTGAGAAGCGTTATAGCTAACAGCAATGCCTGCGTCTTAATTTTCTCACCGCCGCAAACAGGGTGCGAAACTTTAATCAATACTCATCTTAATTACAACGAGCTATGTTGAATTTAAGCACGGCAGTTTTTCGACAGTTGCTCGCATGGCCGATCCTGCTCTCGGGGGCTTTGTGGCTAGCGCTTGCTTACAATCTCAGCTTCGACAAAGACCTCGGCGCAGCATCGCTCGGAGCCTTCTTGAGCTATATTGTTCTCGCGTCATGCGCACTCATTTTGCGTTTCGGCTATGTTCTTCAACAGCGCCGTAAGCAAGGATGGCTGCGCCAAGACTCCTTGCGGCGCACCACTGGGCGCGCAGTGATTGCAGAAGCGGGAGCAGCCGTGTGCTCGCTATTACTGCTTGTTGTTTGTGCTCAATCAATCGTCTTCGCTTTAAAGCCCGGGGTTAGCGGGCAAAGTGAATCGCACCATATTGTGCTGTCACGTGTTGAAGGTGACAATAGCTGGGCTTTCAACTGGGATGACAGCATCCCAGTTGGCAGTAAACTATGCTTAACTTTCGATTTTGAAAATGCGCCTAAAGGTATAATCGAAAGTTCTATTACAGTCAAACAACGCTCTGCTCCAGTAACAGCCGGCAAAATATTTTATTGGCCGCTATCCGTCGACGATATCCGTGATAGAACTATTACTCTTGAAGCCCCTGCAGAGCACAACATAAGTTTGATTAGGCCAATCGCGCGTTTAGTTATTGAGCGCCCGCCCATTAGTGCGCTACCACGCCTACTGCTTAACCAACTATTTTTTTTCTTTACCGGAATCGCGCTATGTTTATTTATATTCAGGCGCTTAAAAGTAAATGGTAATCTCGCGTCAATGGGAGCGCTAGCAATCTCGAGTTTGCCAAATTTAAAAGACTGTCACGTCTTGCCCGATGTTAGTGCACTAGTCGCCTGTGGCTTACGTTTCGAGCGCACGGCTCTTACCACTAGCGACATCGCTCTATTTACTTGGCTAGCAATGGGTGCCGTCCTAATTTACATTAGCTGTAAAAACTTAGCCGCTAATAAAAAATGATACGACACCTGCCGTCCATGTTTGTCTCATTGATTATTGCTTTTTGTGTAGTCAGTGTCGCAAACGGCAATTTGCGCGCGGTTGGCCAAGATTCCGTCGACAGCTTCCGCTGCTTCAATATGTGGCTTGACTTTAATAACGCTTCTGTCGAAGCAAATTACTTAATGATGGGAGCGATAGCGGATCAAATTGAAAACTTAAGCGGCAATTCTGAAGCTCGCGAACTTAGCGCTTACATGGCTGGCTATTCAACGAGCGCCGATTCTTATAAGAGACTGGAGCACGATGCGCTGTATTGGTCTGAAACGGGCGTAGAGTGGCTGAGATCTTCGGACAGCACCCGCAATAAGCCTTTTACGGGTCTCCTGCTGGCCGCCTATATCTACGCGGAGCGAATTTCCCCACACAGCCCCTCGCGTTTAACCCGAAAGCAGATGTTGAAAACTTACGCCGCTTGGCTGGCTTCCGGTGGTGGGCTAGACAGCGCTAACCATGCGGTTACAAAGCTTTACCAAGATTACCTCACATTAGACCGCGAGGCCCGTGACAATTATATCCTTAGCCAATTACAGCGAACTAGGCTTCCTAAATAGCTTACAATACCGCCGTTATCGACATTATCAGCTTTCTAGAGACTGCACCAGGCTTATGGGCCTTTGTGCTTTTAGTGTCATGCGGCCTAGGTGGGCCACCCTGGTCCG
>CAXGOF010000207.1:0-2978 GCA_964011335.1 uncultured bacterium | reverse complement strand
TGCGCACTCCATTGAAACGGCGCCATACCCTGGATTTCCCACAGATGTCCAAGCACAGTGGATGGCCTTATGTACGCAGGTAGGCGGTAATTCAAGACTGACTGACCATATCTATCCCGAGCGTTTCATGCATGTTTCTGAGTTGCAGCGCCTTGGTGCGAATTTACAACGCACGGGCAATCAAGTTGTTGCACACGGTCCATGCCGCTTATCAGGAGCTGAAGTCATGGCGTCAGACTTACGTGCTTCTGCCGCCTTAGTCTTGGCCGGATTGGTCGCCAGCGGAGAGACTTTAATACGTCGCGTTTATCATCTTGACCGCGGTTACCAGAAGTTAGAACACAAGCTCAGACTGTTGGGAGCGAATGTGCAACGAGTGGTAGACGAAACTAGTCCTTAAGGTTAAAATGTCAATCTTTAAGATCTGCAATGTTAGATAATTTAAGCAAATCGTTTCAAGATGTGTTAGGGAAGTTTCGCCGCACTGGCAAGCTAACCGAAGCTGACATCAAGGAAGGTGCTCGCGAAGTACGCCGTGCTTTGCTCGAGGCTGACGTCCACTTTAAGGTGGCGAAAGATTTCGCAAAGAAGCTCGGCGATCAATTGCTCGAGCAAACGAAGCTCGATGGCGTTAGTGGTGGGCAACAAGTTGTAGCCGCTTTCCATAAGCAGCTAACGAACTTGATGTCGCACGAGTTACCAGAGCTGCCGAAAAACCCAGGGCATCCGATGGTGTTGCTACTCGCGGGTTTGCAAGGTGCAGGTAAAACGACCACCGCAGCTAAATTAGCTTTGCATATGCGCAAGACGCAAAACCGCAAAGTGCTTATGGCCGCCTGTGACTTACAGCGCCCGGGTGCGGTTGAGCAACTGCAAACTCTGGGCAAGCAGCTTGAAATTGATGTTTATGCTGAAGACCCGCAAAACAGCACACCTGAGAAAGTCGCGGCGAATGCGCTCAAGCATGCCAAGCAGGGTTCTTATGACGCACTTATTATCGATTCTGCTGGTCGTTTACACGTAGACGAAGACTTGATGGGCGAGATTAAGCGCGTGTCAGGCGCTGTTAAGCCTGATGGCACTTATTTAGTTTTGGATTCCATGACCGGCCAGGACGCCGTCGAATCAGCTCAAACCTTCGCTGCAACCCTCGATTTATACGGTTTAATCCTGACTAAAATCGATGGCGACACCCGTGGCGGTGCCGCGCTATCGGTAACTCAAATCACCGGCAAGCCGATTTGCTTCCTCGGAGTAGGAGAAAAGCCATCCGAATTTGAGAAATTCGACGCTGAGCGGATAGCAGGGCGCATTTTAGACATGGGTGACATCGTCGGACTCGTCGAAACTGCCCAAGAGGCCTTTGACGAAAAAGAGGCTGAAGTCGATTACACGCGCATGATGCAGGGCAAATTCACCATGCAGGACCTTCTAGATCAGTTCAAAATGATGAAAAAAATGGGTTCTATGAAGAAGTTGTTGGGCATGATGCCAGGAATGGGTAAAATGTCTGGCCTGCTTGACCAAGTCGACGATTCTCAATTCACCAGAATGGAAGCAATCATTTTGTCGATGACGCCAGGCGAGCGTCTCCATCCGGAGACGATTGATGGCAAACGTCGCCGTCGCATTGCCAGTGGATCTGGTGTGCAGGTGTCCGATGTAAACCGTCTTTACAAATCCTACCAGCAGATGAAAAAGCAGATGCGAATGATGAAAAAAATGATGGGTGGTGGCAAGTCTAAAAAACGCTTGCTAAACCAGTTATCTTCATCAGGCAAATTGCCCAATATGCCTGGTTACAAACAATAACCCAAACAATAACCAGCCTCAATGGCAGTAGTCTTACGTTTAAAGCGTTTCGGTCGTAAAAATCGACCAACTTACCGTATCTGTGCAATGGATCGCCGCACTCGTCGCGATGGCCGTGCAATTGAAGAATTGGGCTCTTATGACCCGAACATTGCAAACACCGACGGCGCAGGACCTTCATACAAGTTGAATGAAGAGCGTGCAAAGTATTGGCTATCTCAAGGCGCTCAAGTTTCTGAAACTGTTTCTTCATTCTTGAAGTCAAGCGGTATTGATATCGTTGCAGCGCGTAAGGGATAATCACCAACTTTAACTTTCTGTGAATTAAAGCATGGCAAAGGTCAAATCCGAAGACATTAAGCAGTTTCTTTCTCGTATCGAGTCGCGCGCTTTTCATGTGCCAACTCGTCGTGAAGATATGAGTGCCTTGCGTCGCTTGCTTGCTCTAGTAATCCAAGAAACAGGAACCTTTGCTTCTTCTAGCAAGTGCATGACTGCGATTGATGAGCAGTTCATCAGTCTTAATGAGCCGCGCGTAGCGCGATTATATGAAGTGCAAGATGCGCTTGAGACCAAGAAGATTGGTAATGCAGGACATAAAGCCTTGCTGGTTCAAGAGTATTTGCGTCGTGTCTTCGGCATGCAAAACCACCTTGATCTTGACTGGCTCTTTGACTCTTCTTCCGAGCGTCGCCAAACTCTGCTTGATGCGATTGACTGCGTTCCTGCGCATGCGTCTTTTGTGCTTGATGTCGACTCTATCGATGAGGAAGATGAGGACTACGAAGGCTTGCCTATCTCCCCTTCAGTCAAGCGCTTCTTCGGGCGCATGGGCTGGTCGTCAGCTAATCCGAAAGAGTCAGACGTTCGTGCGTTGCTCGAGCCGGTTATAAAGGGTAAAGATTTTATGCCGATGTTTATTGCGATTTCGGTGGCTGCAAAGATGCTGCCAGTCTCGAAACCGAAAAAGTGTGCTAAGGCTGATGCCTTAGGCGTGATATTTAAGAAACGTAAGTCACTTGCTGACGACGAACTAGTCGACTTGCTTGGTTCTATTGGTTACGAGTATTCTCCAATGAATACCGGTTTCGGCAACAAGAAGAAAGCAACGAAGAAGAAAGCAACGAAGAAGAAAGCAACGAAGAAGAAAGCAACGAAGAAGAAAG
>CAXGOF010000206.1:0-3012 GCA_964011335.1 uncultured bacterium | reverse complement strand
GTACTACCATTGTCGAAGTCGGGATCGATATCCCCAACGTCCAGCACCTCTTGGTATTCGATGCCCAGCGCCTCGGCCTCTCCTCGCTACATCAACTTCGCGGCCGCCTCGCGCGTGGCGAAAACGCCGTTACGGCTTACTGCCAATTATTCTGTGATAATGACGAGTCATTTGAACGTTTGGCGGTCCTTGAAGACTGCGATAACGGCTTCGAAGTAGCGTCTGCCGATCTTAATCAGCGCGGGCCAGGAGCTATGCTAGGCACGCAACAATCCGGTCACGGTGGATTTCAGAGCTTCAATCCGGTTAAAGACGCTGATTTAGTGCAGTTGATAGCTGAGATTGATGGTAACCAAGCTCAATAAAAACGCTAAAATGGGCCTCCCGCAATGAGCGGGTGCGTCCCCAATGTTTTCACGCCCAATCTTAACCGTCACCGTGTTGTGCACCTTGTCAGCTATGGCCTCTGCGCAGCTCGATTTGCCGCCAGCCCCTACGCCTGTTCCTGTTGAAGCAGAACCAGTGGTCACCGGGCCAGTAGAGGACGCCGCTGCTCAACAGGCAGCCGTATTCTTTGTTAATCCGACCAATAAGATAGAGATCTTATTCAACGATTTCGAGGCCGAAGGGAAAATCACCAAGGGTGATTACGCGCGTTATCTCGAGAAGTTGCGTAGCTTTGGCTTGAGTTCACGTACTACTGCATTGAAAGCGTTGTTTTCCGACCATGCCCGTTCCGTAGAACTAGCCGCTGAAATTCTCGAGTGGGTCGGCCAACTCACCGATGCCGAGCAGTTGATTAATGCCGCTTCGATTGCCTCTAACATCGACGCCGTTTCTAAGTGCCTCTATTCCGCCACCAGCTTGCAGGGCGGAAACCTACCACCGCTTGCTGCTAGTTTGCTTGACCATCCACGGCGGCAAGTACGCACGCTCATTGAGTCCCGCCTTGGGGAATCACTACAAGACGAATATCTCCCCAAGTTCATTCAGTTCATCGAATTCGGGCGTGATTCCGATTTGCGTTTGCGCGCTGCGCGTTTACTCACTTTGTATTCCAATAAATCTGAAGCACGACAAGCATTACGTAAAGCGCTAAACGACGCATCCGTTGGCGTGGCTCTGCAGGCAGTCATCGCTTTAGTCGGCGATGCGAGTGAAATAGAAATATCAGCTTTGCGCCAAGAGTTCGTTGCCGCTAATAACGACATTGAAGCAAGTTATTTATTATTTGGCTTATTACAAGCTCAAGAAAATCGTAGCGAGTCTGTGCTCGACGCAAGCCTTGAAACTCGTATGCGCGAGATGTCTCAGCGTAAAGACATCTTCATCTCCGCGATTGCCTCAGCGGGTCTTGCTGAACAGTTGTTCCGCTCACAATTGCTTGAGTCGCTAAACGGCCTCGAAGAACAGTTGGTTTACAATTTAGTGCGCGCTGTGGGCGGTATCGATTTTTACCCACAATACGCACGCTTCTCAGCCTTGGCTCAAGGTAGCTTGCGCCGCGTGACCGGCGAATCTATGCTCGGTGAGCCAGCAAGCGCGTGGGTTAAATGGTTCGAGGCAAACAAAAACAACCTCGAATTAGTTCGCGGACGCATTGACATCGCACCACTTGACTTGCCGCGCTTACGCGTTTCAATTACCTACGCGAATGGCGATACCAAAGTTCTTTGCGGTAACTCTGCACCATTCGTTTATGGCAACCGCATGATTGGCAGCGCAGGGCAGTCGCAAGTGTTTGCTATGCTCAACGAATACTCCATTCTAAAAGCAACCATTCATCCTGGCGATCTCGGTCTCGGGACAGCTCCGCTCAACTTGATCCTGGAGGTCACTCTTGGAGAGCAGCGTAAAGTACTGCGCTTTCGCGGTTCAGCTGGCGAACCTTGGCTTAGTCAACTAGTGGCGGACTTTGACGAAATATATGCCGATACGGGTTGGCAAACACTAGCTAGTTCAGGTGCCGACGGGCTTGCATTCATCATGCAGCACCTCGATGAGTTTGACAGTTCATTACTCGACCTAACTAGCCGCGGGCAACTGTTGTTGGATCTGTCCGCTGGTCGCATGGGCACTCTCGACGACGCCGCGTTATTTGCCTGGCTCGTAGAGCTGTCGCAGCTACCACAGCGCCAACAACTCTGGACGCCATCCATGTCGGTCGAGTTGTATGCCATTGCTCAAGAACGCGCTGCAAATTTTGATGTAGCTAACACTTGTATCAAGCTAGCCCTTATCGACACATCGCCGGCGCTATTTGCGACTGCCATAGATGCCGCCCTGGGCCAACAAGAGGGCTTTCGTGATACGAGTTGTGAAATGGTTTTAAGCCGATATCCTTTAGAGCAACTCCGTTTGGCGTTGAGTGACGCGCGAGAGCTGGTGCGCTTGTCGGCAGTCAATGCTTTAAGTAGCCGCGGGGTTACTGCGGCTTCCACCATCGAAACAGCTCTTGGCGATGACTCCATAAATGTTGTTCATGCAGCTTTACATGCTCTAGGTGAACTGCGTGCAGTCAGCTCTTTGCCGGCCGTTAATACTTTTGTAGGCGCTGAATATGACGATATAACGCGTTCAGAAGCGCTCAGAACAATAGGTGCGATCGGCGATGTGAGTTCGCTTTCATTACTGACGGAGACTTCTCGAGACTTTTCAGCAGCTGTGCGCGCTGAAAGTGTCGAGGCGATAGCAAGAATCGACGGCGAAGAAGCTACAGCCGTGTTAAGTGAGCTGTTCGCTGACTTTGCAGGTACGCCTCTCGAAGGTGGCTTTCAGAATGCTTTATTCCTACGCGGTGCAGCCTCTTGCCGCTTGGTGTTGCGTCCCTATGTCTTAGATTTCTCCAATGCCGAGTTGGCGCATCGCGCAGCAATCATTGCCGGCCTTGCTGGCGAGCCGGCGGCAGCACCATCACTCATGCAACTTCTGGCCGAGCAACCGCGCTCTGAGGAAATCCTTAATGCGTTAGTCTCTGCAACGGGTTCAGATAACCGCCGTCAACTTTTGCCA
>CAXGOF010000205.1:0-3033 GCA_964011335.1 uncultured bacterium | reverse complement strand
GAAGCCTAGATCAGCATAAGACACTAGTGTTTCGAATTGAGTAGGCAGATGTAATAAATACTCGTACGTGTTTTCCGACAACACATAGTGCAGCGACTCAGCACCAAAGCCATCCACGGAAATAAAAGTTTTGTGCTGGGGATTGCCTACGTCTAAAAATAATTCTGAGTGCACGCTGAAATCATCACCAGCGTCGGCAACAGTGAACGAAGCGCTTAAAACGATGTCGGTGATGTCGACATCACCTAAGTATTCCGTAGGCGTAAAAGTGGGAATGAACTGCTCGCCGTTAAGCTCAAACCAAAAGGTTGATTGCAGCAATGCGTCGACCTGTGGCCAGCTATCTTCGAATTCTGTTTGCGTGATATGACCGTTACCATCGACGTCAATGGTGAAAGTGTCGATTTCCCGTAACGTTAACTCTTGTATTTTCAGAGTGGCGTCAACTTCGTCGCCGCTGAACTTTAGGTTCAGGTGCGACATCGCGGCTGGGTGCACCGCACCGACGGTTAGGGTTATTCCGGCAGCGAGCTTGTAGTAGTAGCACACGGGAATTCTTTATAGGTTGATTCAAAAATAGATACTAAGTTCGGGTCAAACTGCGTGCCCGCTCCCTTCTGAATAATCTCTAAAGCAGCTTCACTAGGTAGCGCCTTGCGGTAAGGACGCTCGGAACAAATGGCATCGTACGTATCGGCAATCATAATCAATCGCGAACCAAGCGGGATATCGTTACCAGCAAGACCGTCGGGGTAACCATTGCCATCCCAACGTTCGTGCTCGTGGCGAACAATACGCTGTACTTCGGGATAGCTTTTAGAAAGAGGTTCGAGGATTTTTGCGCCGTGAATCGTGTGTAGCTTGACGGTTTCCCATTCTTTGTCGGTTAGCTTGCCTTGCTTATGCAAAATAGTTAGTGGAATGCCAATCTTGCCGATGTCGTGCAGCCAAGCGCCTACACGAATTTCGCGTAGCTGTTGCTTAGTCATACCCGGAATTTTGCGCGCCATCAACACTGCAAAGGCAGCCACTTTATTAGAGTGGTCGCGCGTGTATTTGTCTTTAGTCTCGAGCGAATTTACCAACGCCTGTACACCAGTCAAAAACGCACGCACTTCAGCCATGTCGGCATTCTTTAGTTTGCGGTCGTCGGCAACAGTTTTGCTACGGCGATTCATGGCACTCGCAATGTGCTGCGCCACGGAGGCCACGCTGGCTGGCTTCATCATGTACTCGTCGGCGCCGTCACGCACTGCTTGGACGGCTGTTTTCACATCATTCTCGCCAGTCAACATTAAGAATGGTAAATTTGCATCGATATTGCGGATGTGGCGCAGTAATTCGTCGCCGCGCATGCCTGGTAGCCCGAGGTCTGAAACCACGATATCGAAGGACTCTAAAGCGAGCCGATGTAATGCAGTGCGCGCATCACGCACTGCTGAGACGCGGTACCCCTGCTGGCTAAGACCAGCTTCAAGTAATGCGCACTGATCTGGGTCGTCTTCTACGACTAGAACGTTGTGAGATGGGGCCATTGACAGTAATGTTATCACAGTGGCATGTGCGGATACAAGCGCGCTATAGTGGCCGCATGGTTAAAAATATCTCCGCTGTAATCCTTGGGCTAGTGGTTGGCTCGGCTATAAACATGGGATTTATGCGGTTGTAGTTAGTGTGGCGTTCTTAGCCGGCAGCTTGCCGATGGTGTTGATGCTACCATCGCCGATTTGGTTTATCGCCGCTGATATTGGCCTTGCATATATTCCTGCAGCAATGCTGGGTGGCAACTAGTAATGCGCCCGTGAAAACCCGCAAAGATGCTATCCTATGAGCCATGCAGCGTTACAAGCACCGCGAAATATTAGATGCCGCCGGCGTCTCTGTGGCATTAGATGAATTGGCAATAAAACTTCATCCACTGCTTGGCGATGATGAGGTGACTGCAATTCCAATCATGGGTGGTGCGATGATTTTCGCTGCCGATTTGGTGCGTCGTCTGCCACCAGGTTTAGTCATGGATTTCATCCGTATTCAAACTTATGGTGATTCGACTTCACCACAAAACGAACCTAAAGCCGATTGGGTGCCGCAGCCTGAAAACGTAACTGGCAAGCATATTTTGCTTATGGACGACATCTTAGACACCGGTCGCACCATGAATTATGCGCGTAATTTTTTAATTAACGAGATGGGCGCTAGCAAAGTGACCATCGCCGTTTTAATCGATAAGCCAGCGCGGCGTGCAATCGACATCGTGCCGGACGCCGCGGCGATTGACCTCGCTGAAGATTTGTTCTTAGTGGGGGTTGGTTTAGATTTTAAGGGACGCTATCGCAACGTTCCGAATCTGTTAGCACTAGAAACCGGCATAGATGGCATGCCAATAGAAAATGAAAGATGGAAAACCTCACAGTAACCGCTGAATGGAAAGGATGCTTGCTCGACGAGTACATCGTTGCGCATTGGCCTGATATTTCTAAAGGACGTCTTCGCGATTTAATTCGTGGTGGCGCTATCAATGTCGAGGGCATGAGCGTGCAACCGAGTGCTAAGCTGAAAGAAGGTCAGCTGATATTGATTGATCATGACATGTCAACCGAAAAGCGTATAAAGAGCGCTGGCATTGATTTAGAAATCCTTTATCAAGATGAACACTTGGTCGCGGTAAATAAACCAGCAGGCATTCCGGTTGAGCCAAGTCGCTGGGGAGAACACCCCTTACACCTTAGTGGTGCGCTTTTAAGTTGGGCGCAAAAACGTGAGCTTGAAGGTCCGCTGCAACAACGTCCGCGTGCTTTGCACCGCATTGATTTGGGCACTACCGGGGTGATGCTTTATGCGTTGTCGATCGAGGCCGAGCGCTATTACCGTGAGTTGTTTGCTAACCGTAAGATTGACAAGAAATATCATGCACTGGTGTTGGGCGAAGTTCATTACCCCGGAGTTGTTGATTCGCCGATTGCTCCTGATGCGCGTGCCGGAGGCTTGATGCGCGTGTATAAGCACGGCAAAGAGTCGTTAACCGAATATGAA
>CAXGOF010000204.1:0-3036 GCA_964011335.1 uncultured bacterium | reverse complement strand
GCCAGTATTGCCGACACCCTGTTGCGCCAATTCTAACGATAGAGGGTCGCTTTCGCGGTAAGGCAGGGCGACAGCCAATACATTTTCGGCGCCGAGTGCGCGCACCGCCAATTCTAAGACTAGGGCGCTGTCAATCCCGCCGGACATTCCCAGCACCGCTTTTGTCATGCCGATGCGCTGTGTTTCCGATTTAAGAAAACCAATAAGAGCGCGTTCTGCAAGCTCAACATTGCAAGTTGGCGGCTGCGGAATAGTTTTACTCATCGTCTATTAAGCCAGACAGGTCTGGGTCGTTGGCAATGATAGCAAGCTGTCGCCTCACTAGATTTGCATGGGCATTACGACGTAGAGGCGTTTCGACACGCGCTCTCTTTAAGGCGGAAGAAGTAAGTGCATAAACGACTAAGTCTTCTTCGGAATGGTCTGCAGCGGCAACGACTTCGCCTGTTGGAGTATTAATCGCAGACTCACCGTCGAACAACACGCCGTCTTCGTAGCCGACGCGGTTACAGCGCACTACCCATGTTTGTAAAAACTTAGCTTGAGCAGCGCATAATTCGTGCCATGACTTTTGCGAAGCTAAATGTTCGCCATCTGTTTCAATGCCGCGCGATGGCGAAGCAACTGGAATAAGTAGGGCATCGGCACCTTGCAAGAAATGTAGCCACGCAGATGACAAATGCCAGGCGTCTTCGCAAATTAAGATGCCGAAGCGACCATGCTTAGATTCAAAAGTTGTGAAATTGTTGCCGGCGGCGAAGTAGCGGCCCTCTTCGAAAATACCATAGTCTGGCAAATGCACTTTGCGATGCACGTGCTTAATCACGCCATCTTCGGCGAAAACGAAACTGTTGTAAAAACGGTGGTCAGGGCTATGCTCTACAAAGCCAAAGGCAATACTAATATCCTTTGAGCGAGCGACCAGCTCGCTAATCTGTGGGCTATCGAGGGCGAGCGCAACATCAGAAGTTAAATCGCGCAGCATGTAACCCGTGAGACTCAACTCAGGGAACAACGCGAAATCGGCCTTTTGCTCAAGGCAGCGATCAAGCCACTGATGATGTGACCGAAGATTATCGGCAACCACCCCAAGCTTAGGGTTGGTCTGACAAATTGCGAGACGACAATTCATGGTTGTAAGTGCGAAGAGCGCTTACAGAATGGGAGCGCGCTCGAGGATACCCATAAGAATATCATCGCTTGTGATTTGTTGGGCGTGCGCATGATAACCAAGCATAATTCTGTGGCGCAAACATGGAAGAACAGCATCGCGGATATCTTGCGGCGTTACATGTTGTCGCTGGCGCAACACGGCCAAAGCCTTTGCTGCTCTAATAATTGCCTGCCCGCCACGCGGTGACGCCCCGAGCTGAACATCGTCGTGAGCATGAGTGCTGCTGATTAGCTTTGCGATTTGAGTATACAAATCGTCAGCTATTACCACCGCGTCAGCCATCTGCTGCAATTCAACGACTTGGGCCGCCGCTAGATTCGGCGCGCTGGGGTCGCTGTTTTCCAAACGTAGAATATCAGCCAAATATTCGGCGCTTGGCTGCTCAAAATCTATGCGCATGAGGAAACGATCAAGCTGGGCTTCTGGCAGCGGGAAGGTGCCTTCAATTTCAATGGGGTTTTGGGTGGCGACAACGAAAAACGGCTGCGGTAATTTATAGGTGGTACGCGCTGCGGAAACCTCCCCTTCTTCTAGCGCTTGCAATAACGCAGCTTGTGACCGCGGAGTCGCGCGGTTCAATTCGTCAAACATACATAATTGGGAGAAGATTGGCCCGGGCTCAAACTCGAACTTTGAAGTTTGCTGGTTAAATATTTCGCTTCCGGTGATATCGCTAGGCATTAGATCGGGCGTACCCTGAATGCGCTGAAAATCTAAGTGCAGGCATTGGGCGAGTTCACGCAGTAAGCGAGTTTTCCCTAAACCAGGAGCTCCTTGAATAAGGCAGTGACCACCAGAAATAATGCTAGCTAAAAGCAGCTCGACGGATGGGTCCGCACCGAGATGGGTTTTGCACAAATGATTGTGCAGGGCTGTTAAGTCACTTGAGTGATTAGGTGTCATGGGCAGTCAATTCGCAGATGTCTAATACATCGTACAAGTTATTTATAACTTTGACGCCTTGATGTAACCCACATTCAATGTTTTTGTCACGGTCAACCAGCAGCGCATGCATGCCCGCAGTAAGGGCACCGCTAATATCGCGCTCAAAGTCGGCGCCAACGTGAATAGCGGACTCTGCAGCAACGCCGCACCGGAACAGTGCGCGATCAAAAATTGCGCGATTAGGCTTTTCGGCACGCAATTCAGCGCTAGGAATGATGAAATCTAACAGTTTCTCGAGCTTTAAGCGCTTCGCCAAAACGGGCAAATCTTCTGACCAGTTAGCGATAATCCCAATTTGAATGCCGGCGCTCGAGAGTGCCTTTAATACCTCGACCACTTCTGGGTAAACCATGTAAGCCGCCGCCTTAGAGAAGTAGGCCGTCACGGCTTTTGAGGCTTTGCCGGCATCTTTAGAGCTAAGGCCAAGTGCGGTAAGCACATTGGCGTTGTAGCTCATCCACCATACTCGGCTGAGCTTTACTTGCCCGTTAATCGAATCCGGGGTAGTACTAAATGCACGTGATAACTCAGCTTCGACAAGGTCGATGCTTAAGTTGGTAGAACTATACTCGGCAGCGGTGTCGAGATAGACTTGCGCGCGTTTTACCTTTTCGCAGAACAGGGTGAACTCGGCATCGAAGAAAACGGCTTTAAATTTGTTGTCGTTCATAATTGGGGATAGCTAGATTGTAACGTTAGAATGAGTGAGAATGAAATACCAAGTTGTTGGATACCTGATATTTCCGCTAATTATTGGTGGATGCGCAAACTTGCTAGGCGAGCGTAGGCTTGAGGCAGCTCTCACGTCGCAGGAATTTTTTCTGATTGACCAAAGCTGCCTGCCATTGTCGCTGCAATTTGGCTACGACGAATGTCGCGCGGCTCCGTTGGTTGGTTTCGCGGTGCAGGAAATTGCC
>CAXGOF010000203.1:0-3063 GCA_964011335.1 uncultured bacterium | reverse complement strand
TTGTATTTTGATGAGCAGGGTAACCCGCTAGTGGCGGTAGGTATTTATCCCAAGGCACGCTTGTTTTCAGTGGCCGGAACTTGCGACGAAGAAGCCTTCCGACAATTGGCAGAAATTGAGAATAGTATGCGACAGCACAAAAAAATACGGCGTACTAACGATGGTTTGCTCATTTACTCGAGTGTGATTCCTAGTGTAAAGCAACACGAACATTTACAGGAAGTTCGATTGGTTGATGCCACTACAAGTCAAAACTTGTACATGGCGGACATCGATCCGTCCGAAATCTTAGTCGTTGGTGGGGTAGGACTCGACAGAGCACTTTATCTGCAACCGCGAGTTTCTCTCGAATTCAGCGCCTCGCCACAGCAATTCACAGCCTGGTTGGAGAGCCGTTCTTTAGCGAATGAAGAATTTAATATATTGGCATTGTTTTGCGCTCTATCTCTGTTTTTAGCCGGCTATTTCGTCTATCATCGTAGCTGAGATGACCGAACTTTTCTTCTGTAATGTGTGTCAACAATCTGTGCCGCAGATTAGCCTTGATACTGGTAACGCGGTTCGCCATGGCGACCGCGTGATTTGTCCTGATTGTGCCGACACATTAGTGATAGCTACTGAGTTGGAACCGAGTAAGAAAGAGTGGTCTATTTCGCCAATTGTGATTGTGTTTTTTGCGATAACCTGGGCGGTGTTCGCCTATATGTATGTGGAGCAACAACGATTCTTTGATGCGGTTGCCGCATCCAACAAAGAGGCTGTGTTGAATAATAACCGACTCAGCGCAGCGAATGCCGAATTGCAGTCTGTGCTTGAAAACAAAATAGGGGACTCGGCAACTCGTGCAAAAATAGAGCGTGATAAATTGACTAGTACCATTAATAATGGTGACAATAAGTTGCGCGATGCATTGTCTCGCCAGGCAAATGCTTTGGCGGAATTTGAGTCGCTGCCGTCACAATTCTCAGCGATGTCGGTGTTGTTGAATTTGTCACAAATAGAAATATCTACCATAGCCGAGAGTGCTCGTGAAATCCGCGCGGGGCAGCTCGTGTTACGTGACAAAGTTTCGGCTGTAGAACGTCAGGTGGCTGCTGCGCCAGCGCCGATTGACGTTGAAGAATCATCTTTTGACTCGCGTGTGCAAAATATTCTTCAAGACTTAGAGAGCAGCGATCCTAATACTCGCTTCGCAGCCCTTGAAGATGTCTCTGACCATAATGACCCCAACTTGGTGCCGTATGTAGCACCCTTGTTAAACGACAGCTACGAGTTCTGTCGCTATCAAGCAGCCGCCACTTTGCGTCAATGGTCGGCACTTTCCGCCACGCCGCAGCTGATTGAGGCCCTTGATGACTCTTTCGAATTTGTTCGCAAAGAAGTGAATGCTGCCTTGGAAGCAGTCACTAAAAACAGTGTTGGCTACAATCACAAAGACGACGATGCCGCGCGTGCAGCTTCTCAGCAGGCATGGCGGGATTGGTGGAAGAACAACGGCTAGTTAGGCTGTTATTATTTACAGAATAGGGTAAAATTCGCAACATGTTAGTTGTCAGACACCTCAGTTCTGGCCTTAACCCACTTTAAAACATGAAAGTAACAGTAGTAGGTGGCGGATTCGTTGGCATGACATGTGCTCAACGCTTAGCCGAACAAGAAGTGGCCGAAAATATCGTCTTAATCGACGTGATTGAAGGCCGTCCACAGGGCATTGCGCTCGACCTTAACCAAGCAGCAGCCGTCGAAGGCTACCAAGCGTTAGTTACGGGTACTAACGATCCAGCCGACACATACGGCTCTGATTTGTTCATCATGACTGCTGGCTTGCCGCGCAAGCCCGGTATGGACCGCTCAGATTTACTTGAAGTCAACGGTAATATCATCAAAACAGTTGCGGCTTACATCAAAGAGGGCTCTCCTGATGCCAAGGTAATCGTTGTCTCAAACCCACTCGATACGATGGTGTACTTAATGTCTCAAGCACTTGGCTTCGAAACTAAGCGCGTGGTTGGCATGGCTGGCATCCTTGACTCGGCGCGTATGGCTTTCTTTATCTCAGAGGCTAACGGTGGAGGTATTAAAGATGTGCGCTGTATGGTTCTTGGTGGTCATGGGGACTCCATGGTGCCACTGCCACAGTTTTCAACGATGGACGGCGTCTCAGTAGACGCTACTTTGCCTAGCGAGGAAATTGGTGCTATTAACCACCGTACTCAGCATGGTGGTGCCGAGATAGTTAACTTGCTAAAGACAGGCTCTGCTTTCTACGCTCCCTCTGCGGCTGCCGTAGCAATGGCGAAGTCAATCCTGCGCAACGAGCGTCGTTTGCTGCCGTGTGCTGCTTACCTCGATGGCCAGTATGGCCTTGAAGGTATCTACATGGGCGTACCGTGTGTGCTTGGCGCTGGTGGCGTTGAAAGTATCGTCGATCTCGAGCTTGATGTGGCGGGTCGTGAAAAACTTGACGCTTCTGCAGCTGCTATTCGTGCCGATATCGAAACGCTTAAAGAAAAGGGCTTGCTGTAATTAACGATGCTCGAAAAACCAATCGCTCGTACTAAGATACTCGCCACCCTCGGGCCGGCGTGTGCTTCGTTAGCTAAAGTTAAGTCAATGATTCAAGCCGGGGTTACCGCCTTTCGCTTGAACATGAGCCATGGCGCTGACGAAGATCGCCTTGAATATATTGGCTACGTGAAAGCAGCGCGTAAAGAATTGAAGCGTTCCGTAGCGATTCTTGTCGACTTGCGTGGTCCACGCATTCGTCTTGGTAAGTTTTCTGGCTTACGTACCTTGGTAAAGGGAGACAAGATGACTTTAAAGGTCACAAAGAGCAGTGCCGATACAAATATCTTACCGATCGACTATAAGAATTTTGCGAAAGACGTGGTCCCTGAGCAGCGCGTGCTTATCCGTGATGGCCGTATTGCGCTTGTTGTAGATAAAGTTATTGATGATAAGACCGTTACGTGCACCGTGCGCCGCGGCGGAGAAGTATCTGCCAATCAAGGTGTTAATTTGCCTGACACGCTAGTCACGGCACCAGCAATCGCGGCCAGAGAT
>CAXGOF010000202.1:0-3091 GCA_964011335.1 uncultured bacterium | reverse complement strand
CAGTTGCATGGTTTAATTGGCGCACAAGTGGAATCAGAGCGTTGCGATTATAGCCTCGACTTGAAGATTGACAGGGCTAGTCGCTCAGCGCGGGCATGGTCGCGTAGCGGCGGTGTCAATATGGGAATGGTCATTCTTGCTATTAGTTATCAACTGTTTAACCATAATGGGGAAAAAGTTTTAGACAACAACATTTCGCGCACTCAAGAGTTTTTACTCAGCACTGGCGAAGACACGAATCATGCTTTTAACGAAGCCATCGCCGATGTCACCCAACAAATAGTTCTAGAAATCGTCGAACACCTGACCAACAATAATTAATGTCACAAGACCCGCAATCCAACAATTCTGACGAAGAATCGCCGAAAGGCAATCGCTCGGCCACGCTCATCCTTATTTTTCTAGGGATCTTAATTGCACTTGCTGTTGTGGGTGGCGAGTCAGCCCCTAAAGAGATGACTCGCGATGCCTTGTTTGGGCATCTATATACTGGCGAAGTTAGCGCGATTAATGCTAGTGCCGACGGCGGCACTTACGAAGTTGAACTCGTAAAAGGCATTGGCGAAGACAATCAAAAGTATCGTGTTGCTGTACCCGACGTGCGTGTAGATATTGTTGAACTCACTCGCTTGCTTGCCCAAGGCGCTGAAATCGGGTCGATTAGTCAAAGCGATTTTGTCAACCAAGTTAATGCTGGATCCATCGTGCCGCTGCGTGGTTACCCACTGCGCATTACGCAATTAATAAATCCGCAGCAGATGAAAGGTGACGTAGAAGTCAAACAGCGCTTCTTCGCTGAATATTTAACTCATTCTGAATATCTCTATGCCGAAATCGAGTCTAACTCTTCTGACAACTCGACATTTGACATGGTCGAGATTTACCGCGCTTTCGAAGCCGCGGGCAAAACCATAGACGACGGCATTGTCCTAAATGTTCCAAACGGATTGACTACCAAAACAGCAAGCGGCTGGACAACCTTCTTCTATAGCTTCGGCCCAATCTTACTGTTCATATTACTGTTCTACTTCTTGTTTATGCGCCAACGTGGCGGACAAGGTGGCATGATGGGCTTCCCGAAATCACGCGCAACTTTATATAACAAAGAGCATCGCACTGGCGTTACTTTCGCCGATGTCGCGGGTGTTGATGAAGCCAAAGAAGAGGTCTCTGAAATAACAGAATTTTTGCGGAACCCTAACAAGTTCACCACACTAGGTGGGCGCCTCCCGCGTGGCGTACTGCTAGTGGGTCCTCCAGGAACGGGTAAAACATTATTGGCTAAAGCAATTGCTGGCGAGGCCGACGTGCCATTCATTAGCATTAGCGGTTCTGACTTCGTAGAGATGTTTGTGGGTGTTGGCGCAAGCCGTGTTCGTGATTTGTTTGAGCAAGCGCGCAAAGAATCGCCATGCATCATTTTCTTAGATGAAATTGATGCGGTTGGTCGCAAGCGTGGTCAGGGCACTGGCGGCGGCAACGACGAACGCGAACAAACACTAAATGCAATCCTCGTTGAAATGGACGGCTTTGGCTCAGATGAACGCATTATCGTAATCGCAGCGACCAACCGCGCCGATGTTCTTGATCGCGCATTATTGCGTCCGGGTCGATTTGATCGCCAGGTTACCGTCGACTTGCCTGATGTCAAAGGACGCGAAGCCATACTGAAGGTGCAT
This sequence comes from uncultured bacterium, assembly GCA_964011335.1. Classification (GTDB taxonomy): domain Bacteria; phylum Planctomycetota; class UBA1135; order UBA1135; family UBA1135; genus JAPKEZ01. Next base: position 1,412 of record CAXGOF010000202.1, on the reverse strand, counting down.
GCTGGCCTCGTCAAAATGCACCCTGACACTTGCCTGAAGAGCCTTGCTAAAGGTACTCCTGGCTTTTCTGGCGCTGAGTTGGCTGCATTACTTAACGAGGCTGCAATTATTGCCGCGATGGCTGGTCACCTTCACGTATCTCAAGACGATCTCGAGGAGTCGCGCGACAAAGTGCGCTTTGGTCGTCAGAAGAAATCACATGCCATGGACGAAAAAGATTTGCGCGAAACCGCAATTCACGAAGCAGGCCATGCCGTTGTAAGTTATTTCATGGAGCACTCTGATCCTGTGCACAAAATAACGATTATCCCTCGCGGAAATGCTCTTGGAGCGACGTTCTTCTTACCAGAAAAAGATCATTACAACTGGTCTAAGAAACAACTTCTCGATGAAATATGTGTTTTATTTGGCGGTTATGCCGCAGAGCAACCATTCTTAAATGACACCTCAGCTGGAGTCTCTAACGACTTAGAGCGGGCGACTAAGCTTGCGCACACCATGGTACGGCGTTTTGGTATGAGCTCATTGGGCCCTATAAACCTCGACTTGCAGCAAAACGAGTGGGGCATGGGAGAACGTATGTACTCAGAAAAAACTGCGCAACTTATTGATGAGGAAGTAGCGCAAATTGTTTCTGACCAGCAACTCCGCGCAAACGACATCATTCGCGATAGGCATGATTTAATTCAAACCGTTACCGAGGCTCTAATGAAATACGAAACCATCAACAGTGAAGAGTTTACGGCCCTGATGAAAGGCACTAGCGTTGAAGATTTACGTGAAGAAACAAAAACGGTGGTTGAGATGCCATCCGTCCCACCTCCAGTGCCTGCAGCAGATGCAGCTAATGAGACTATTACCGAAGACAACAGCCCTCAAGCTGAATGAATTTGAGTGGCGGGCAGCGACTTTAGATAGCCAAGCTGCCCGCAGTGCCCTAGCGAGCAAAGGTTTTCATTGGCAACGCTTGCTCGGTGACGGCAGTTCGTTGTATCTGCGCCATGGCGACTGTTGCAAAGCCGAGCTGAATGACGTCGCAGCCGCCAGCGTATACCGGGCATTGATTTACGCTGAGGAAGCTAGTGCCCGCCCTATTCCTGAGGCCAAATTTATGGCGATTGTTAATTTGACCGCAGACTCTTTTTCCGATGGTGACACCTACCAGACGAGTGACGCCCATTTGCTCAAGCACTGCCTAAAGTTAATCGAAGATGGCGCAAGCATACTCGATCTTGGTGCAGAATCTACCCGCCCTGGCGCTGAAGAAGTAGGCGCCTCAACGCAAATTAATGCGCTCAGCAATGCGATACGCATTTTAGCGCCGCTGAAGATTCCGCTTTCGATTGATACGCGTAACGCAATAGTTGCCGATTATTGCCTCGATGCTGGCGCGGTAATAATTAATGATGTAT
>CAXGOF010000201.1:0-3092 GCA_964011335.1 uncultured bacterium | reverse complement strand
TATCTCGAGCAAGGCGCGAACATTACGGATGGCACGCACAGCATCACGTAATTTGTCAAACTGCTGCTCGATACTGGAGTTTTGTGCTGCTTTGCTAGCAATTGGCCACTCGCTGCCCATTAGCAAGCCACGGTCTTCACGTAAATCTTCAGGTAACTCGGCCCACAACTTCTCGGTAAGAAATGGCGTGAATGGGTGCAGCAACTTTAGAAGGTCAGCTAGCACTTCGCCGAGAGTGACTTTAGCGGCTTGAGCGTCTACCAACATTTCTGCAGTAGCATCTTCATCCTCGATAGCCCACAAACGGCGCTTGGAAAGTTCTACATACCAATCACAAAAATCATCGTTAGTAAAACGGTATAGCGCTTGCGCAGCGTCGTGAAAATCGTAGTTGTCTAGAGCTGCAGAAACGGTAACGTTCAAGTTCGACAATCGTGACTTAATCCATTTATCTTCAAAGCGGAAAGATATCGCCGCTGGTCGAGTGATATCTCCCTTAAGATGCGTCATCACATACTGTGAGACATTAAAAATCTTATTACAGAAACGTTGCCCCAACTCAAAACGGTTGTCGGCAAGTTTCACGTCTTGACCATCGCGAGTCATGATCATCAAGGAATAGCGCACCGCGTCGGCACCATATTTATTAATCATCTCAACGGGGTCAATACCATTGCCAGCTGACTTCGACATACGACGCCCTTGACTATCAAGAACTGTGGCGTGGATGTAGCAAGTTGAAAAAGGACAGCGGTCGGCTTCTGACATGTCATCAAGAAATGCGTAACCTGCCATAACCATACGCGCTACCCAAAGGTAGATGATGTCGCGGCCTGTCGATAAGAACTGAGTCGGGTAGAAACGATTTAAATCTTTATTAGAACCGGAATCGGGCCAGCCCAATGTAGCAAATGGCCATAACCATGAAGACGCCCACGTATCCAATACATCTTCATCTTGACGAACAATAGGCTTTAACGTTTCTGGGTGTAAAGAGCCTATTTCTACGTCTTCAATGGACGCTAAAGGGACGCCATCTTCGTCGTACCAAACAGGAATGCGATGCCCCCACCACAACTGACGCGAGATACACCAATCATGAACGTTCTCTAACCAGTCGAGATACACTTTCTTCCAGCGCGCTGGCTTGAAATTGAGGCTACCGTTGTTGACAGCATCAATTGCCGGCTGTGCCATTTCGCTCATGCGCACAAACCACTGTTCAGAAACCAAAGGCTCAATCACAGACTTCGAACGATCTGAGATGGTCACATTGTGGGTAATGTCTTCTACACCCACAAACAAACCAAGTGCGTCGAAGGCAGCGATAACATCTTCGCGCGCTTGCTCACGAGGAAGACCTGTAAATTTGCCACACTCTTCGTTCATAGTGCCATCGCCATTAAGGATGTTCATTACCTGCATACCATGGCGGCGTCCGCGATCGTAGTCTGCCTGATCATGACCCGGCGTAACTTTAACAGCACCCGTACCATAGTCGGCTTCGACAGATTCATCGGCGACAATCGGAATTAAACGCTCGGTTAACGGCAAGGCAATTTGCTTGCCAACCATATGCGCGTAACGCATATCGTCGGGATGCACTGCCACACCCATATCGCCCAACATCGTTTCAGGGCGCGTAGTTGCAACCTCAATGTATTCCTCTGAATCTGCTAGAGGATAACGTAAAGTGTAAATCTGTCCCTTGCGCGTGACATACTCTATTTCGTCATCAGAAACAGCTGTCTCTAATTTGCAATCCCAATTCACCAAACGGCTACCGCGGTAAACCTGCTTCTTCTCCCACATTTTCACAAAAGCGGTACGTACCGCCAATGACATCTCTGGATCCAAAGTGAATTTAGTACGCGCCCAATCACAGCTCGCGCCAATTTTTTGCAACTGTTTGAGAATGGCATCCCCATGATGTTCGCGCCACTTCCATACTTCCTCAAGAAAAGCTTCACGACCCATCTCGACACGTTTTAAGCCCTGCTCGCGATAAAGTTTCTTCTCGACCACGGCCTGTGTGGCGATGCCAGCGTGGTCGGTTCCGGGCACCCACAAGGCATCGTAGCCCGTCATGCGGCGGTGACGAATCACCACATCCTGTAAGGTGTTATTCAAAGCGTGGCCCATATGCAAAACACCAGTAACGTTTGGCGGAGGAATCATCACCGTAAAGGTCGGTCGCAAGCCATCTACCGGTGGCGAAAATAAGCCACTCTCCTGCCAACTTTGATAAATAGAGTCTTCGAACGCGCTAGGGGTATAACGCATTCTAGTAGAAGGGTCTTGTTGCTCAGTCATGATAGGGAGAGTTTGCTCGAAGAGTGCAGTCTTAACAACACAGCCCACAAGGATGGCGGCCGATACCCCAGCTGTTGCTGGGCGCGCGCGCTAGTTAATGCCAGTCGCGGACTACGGCGTGGACCTTGAAAGTCGGCTATCGATGATTTACGAAAGTCGGCTGCCACATTTGCTGCCTTACAAATCAACTGACCTAACTCGTAGCGAGTAACGACATCAGCGCCTGCAAGATGAAACACGCCCTGCATTTTACGCTCGCCGAGCATATTAATCATCGGCCAAATCTCATCAGCTGCAACCGGAGCGCGCCACTCATCGACAAACAAGGATGGCTGGAGATTGTCCGCCAATGCATGTAATAAGGCAAAATCGGCGCCACCACCCTGACCGCCAAGCCCGGGCCCGAGTAGCAGCGGTAGGCGCACCACCACTCCACCACTGTTCAAAACAATATCCTCGGCGGCAGCCTTAGATTGTCCGTAAGCTGTAGACGCCGACGGTGTGCTACCTTCGGCATACGAAGCTGCACTACCATCGAACACTTGTTCTGTTGAGATATAGATTAAATGCGCGCCGCATTCCTGGGCTGCGTCCGCGATTTCCTGGGTACTATCGACATTAATGCGCTGACACAATAGCGGTTCGGCGGCACACTGTTGAGCACTCGAGATGCAGGCTGCATGCACAATGGTTTGTGGGTGTAGCATATGGATTAGCTCAGAGACAGCACCGACATCTGTCAGATTGAGTTGGTGGTGATGCGCCAGGAAGTGGCGATA
>CAXGOF010000200.1:0-3107 GCA_964011335.1 uncultured bacterium | reverse complement strand
TGAGGTTTGCCGAATTAGGTGATTTCTTAAGTTTTTCCCCAGAATTTTCGTGCCCCTAGGGCTTTTATGGCGCCTACAGAGAAAATAGTGATTTCCCTCTTGAAATGCCTAACAAAAGCCTTACACTCGTAGCTACATAACTCACAAACAATAACGTGGTAAAAAAATCAACTAAAAAAACAAGCTCTTCTACAGCGAAGCGAAAGGCAGTGGCCGAAGCTATAGCTGCAGTACACAAAGAACACGGCACCGAAGCAGTAATGGATTTATCTGTCACTGCCAAAGCGCCAATCTCAGGCGTCCTTACGGGCAGCCTGGGCCTTGACGCCGCCTGTGGCGGAAAAGGTCTACCGCGCGGTCGCGTCGTAGAGCTTTATGGTCCAGAGTCTTCAGGCAAGTCCACTTTGGCAATGTCGGTGGTCGCCGAAGCACAAAAGAAGGGTGGTTTCTGCCTATTCATCGATGCCGAGCACGCGTTCGACCCTGAATATGCTCAAAAGCTTGGCGTGCAGCTCGACGGCGAGAAGTTCATGTTGTCTCAGCCATCAACGGGTGAAGAGGGCCTGGATATCTGCGAGAAGTTTGTTAAGTCAAACGCTGTCGATGTCGTTGTTATCGATTCCGTTGCGGCTCTAGTTCCGCAGGTAGAAATGAAAGGTGAAATTGGCGACACGTTCGTTGGCGTCCAAGCGCGAATGATGTCACAAGCCTTGCGTCGTCTCACGACAGTAATCGGGAAAACCGATGCAGTGGTAATCTTCATTAACCAACTTCGCGAGAAAATTGGTGTCATGTTTGGCAACCCAGAAACAACTCCTGGTGGCCGTGCACTCAAGTTCTATAGCTCAGTTCGTATCGATATCCGCCGCATTGGCGCAATCAAGAACGGCGATGTGATTATCGGAAACCGTACGAAGGCCACAGTGGTCAAAAACAAGGTGGCACCGCCATTCCGTCGCGCCGAGTTCGATATCCTCTACACCGAGGGTATATCAACCTCTGGCGATTTGATTGATTTAGGCTTACAGTATGGTTTCGTGCTCAAAGCAGGCGCCTGGTTTAGTTATCAAGCACCTGGGAAAGAGCCGATTCGCTTGGGGCAGGGCCGTGAATCGGTGCGTACGATCCTTAACGAAAACCCAGAATTAGCAAGCGAGCTTGATTCTCTCATACGCAACGAGCTAAATCCGAGTAAAGTAGAGAGTCCCAAGTCTTCAGGGGCCTCATCTAGAAAGCCTGCTGAAAAACCTGAGGCGACAAAAGTCGCGACAGCCTCAAAATAAAAATCCCTAGTCCTTACCGGTATGAGCAAACCCACAACGGTTGCTGAAATCCGCGAGGCGTTCCTTGGTTTCTTCGAAGCCAAGGGACATCTTCGTTTAGATTCAGACTCCTTAATTCCTTCTAATGACCCGACCTTGTTATTTACAGGTGCGGGGATGAATCAATTTAAAGACGAGTTTCTCGGCAAGGGCCGCGATATGCAGCGCGCAACTACTTCGCAAAAATGCATTCGGGTTCCTGACCTTGAAAATGTAGGTGCCACTCCGCGTCACCACACCTTCTTTGAGATGTTGGGTAACTTCTCCTTCGGAGAATACTTTAAAGAAGAAACTATTCCATGGGAATGGGAGTTCTTTACAGAAGTGCTAGGCTGGGACCCAAAGCGCTTTGTCGTGACTATCTTTGAAGACGACGACGAGGCTTTCAAGCTGTGGCATGAAGTTGTCGGTCTTGATGCCGAACGGATTTACCGCCTGGGCGAAAAGGAAAACTTCTGGCCATCGTCTGCTCCGTCCAAAGGGCCAAATGGAGTTTGCGGGCCATGCTCCGAAATATATTGGGATAGTGAGCCTGATGAGCCTTTCCCGAGCAACGAAGGCTTAGATGAATTGCCAGATCGTTTTGTTGAAGTTGGTAATTGCGTGTTTACACAATTCGATCGGAAAGATGGTGGGGTGCTTGATCCGCTACCGAATAAAAACATCGACGTTGGTTTGGGACTCGAACGTTTGGCCGCTGTGGCCCAAAATGCCGCCAACAATTTCGAGACAGACTTGTTCATGCCATGTCTAGAGGTCTTGCAAAAGCTGACCGGCCACGAATACGTAACCGATTCTGAAGATGGTGTGCGCATGCGACGTATCTCCGATCACGCGCGCGCGGTGTTTTTCTGCATTGCCGATGGTGCTGTGCCAGCACGCGACGGCCGTGGCTACGTGGTGCGTAAAATCTTACGTCGCGCTGTTCGCGACGGTATAGAAATGGGTATTGAGCAAAACTTCTTGTCCGCGCTCTTGCCTTGTTTCCAGAGCACCATGGGGCAGCACTATGACGAGTTGATTAGTCATCAAGGCACTATCGTCGCAATGTGTGACGGTGAAGAGGCTCGTTTCCGCGAGGTGTATAACACCGGCATCGAGCGCCTTGCTCTTGAAATTGAAGCGCTTAAAGAACAAAATGTGACGATGTTTCCCGGAGAAATTGCTTTCGAGTTGCATGATACGTTCGGCTTTCCTCTTGACACCACGGCAGTCGTTGTACGAGACGCTGGCTTGTCAGTAGACGAAGATGCCTTCGATGCTGCCATGCAAGCACAAAAGCGACGCGCACGTGAAGGCAGTGATATTTCCGGTGACGTGTTTAACCAGTCGCTGGGTAGTCAACTCAAAGAAGCTGGCGTTAATACAACCGAATTTATGGGCTACGATTGCTTCAGTTTCGAGAGTAGTGTTCTTGCTTTCAGTCTCGAGAGTGGTTTGACCCAAGACGTTAGCAAGGGCGATAAGTGTGCTGTTCTTCTCGACACGACACCCTTCTATGCCGAAGGTGGCGGCCAAGTAGGCGATAATGGAGTGCTGTCCATAGACGGTAAAGAAGTCTTCGTGGTCGAGCAAACTGTTCAAAGCGACGGCTTCTACTTGCACATGGGTGTCGCTGTGGCGAACTTCAGTGTTGGCGCGACAGTCACAGCAGCTATCGATATAGAGAATCGTCAGCTGACACAATCTCATCATACGGCTACACACTTGTTGCATGCTGCGATGAAAGAAATTTTAGGCGCGCATGTTAATCAAGCGGGTTCGAAAGTAAGCCCTAAAGGTTTA
>CAXGOF010000199.1:0-3136 GCA_964011335.1 uncultured bacterium | reverse complement strand
AAGCATAGCGAAGATGATGGCATTCGCCTGACTCGCGATTTGTTAAAGAAAGTGCGCAGCGAATTGACAGAAATTTATCCTCTCGAACCGTGGCAAAATTTATTCAACGGTAACAATTTGTCTAACTGGCAAAAAGTTAACTGCCACGACGAAACATTTACCGTCGAAGACAACATGATTAAATGTGACGGCATCCCTACGGGTGTTTTACGCTCCGAAAAACGTTATCGTAATTTCATTTGCGAATTTGAATACAAGCATATCGAAGATATCTCAAATGCTGGTTTCTTTGTTTGGTCTGATCCAACGCCAGCAATCGGGGTCCCTTTTACTCGTGCTATCGAAGTACAAGTTATAAACGGATACGAGACCGAAAACTATACTAGCCACGGTGACATCTTCGCAATTTGGGGGGCAACCTTAAAGCCTGCACGCCCTCACCCTAGTGGCGCGGAAAGATGCTTGCCAAGCCAACGCCGTGCACGCGGTACAGGAGAATGGAACCACTTCAGAATTACCGCGGTCGATGGGACACTATCCTTATCGGTTAACGGCAAAGTCGTTTCGGCAGGCACCGAAATAAATCCAAGAGAAGGATTCCTGTGTATTGAGGCCGAAGGTGAAACGGTTTATTTCAAGAACATGCGGGTGCGCGAATTACCCTCTAGCGGGCGCCTTGCTCCTGAGCAAAAGGCGAAACGTTTGCGTCGAGATCACTCTCTCTACAACGGGCGTGATTTAGCAGGCTGGACTTCGCATTCCAAAAATAATGGCTGGAAAGCCAACGGCCCAAGCTTGGTTGCTGACACTGGCGCTGCACCGTTGCGCTACGCACTCGAATCAAAAATCGATTCGGTCTCTATTGATTGGCAGCCCGCCGGCGGCAGTATGACGCGTACTCGAATTAAGCGCGGCGAAGAATTAGAGAACTTTAGTTTTGTGCGAGGCGCATTAACTTTGCACCCCACTACAAAGATTAACTTTATGAATCTTTTTTCACGCTACTAGGCTTCGGCTTTTTAGCGCGCGGTTTCAATTCTGGCAAACCAGCAGCACAAATCACGCCGAATACGAACACCGGGCGCGAAAACTCAAATAAATACTCTTCGACGCCCATCCCGAGGCCGTCATCCGAATCGAACGCGGCGATAATGTCTATCACTAGCGGATATAGGTCGGTATAGAGCAGTGCCCCTCCCCCTATCCATAAAAGTAGTTTCCCGATGAATTTCATGCGGTAATATTAACAGATACAGCAAATCCAAGCCTGCCTAGCGGTGTTTAATTCATCATGATAATAGCTTCACTCCTTCTCCTCTCCGCGTTAGCTCAGGGCTCACCGGTCCAAATAGAGGCCTTTAAGCGCAATCTCGATGGCTCTACTGGGCAATCGACATCATCCTCCATACGTGCTTCTATCAGCCAGATCGAAGCTGATGTGCAGCGCACCTCTTATACTCCGGTGCACATTTTCGTGCAGGCCGAAGGTATTCCTTCGCACGCGATTGGACCGTGGCCTGGCAATCCTAATATGGCCACCGCTAGAGGGTGGTCTTTTTTGTTGCCTATAAACCCGATTGAGCAGACGGGCGCAAAGACCGCAACTGGCCTGGGTTCAATCGGCGTCATGATAAATGGCGTACCTATGTTTAACGCTAAAGATGCACGTAGCTATCAAAACCGCAATGTATGGTTTCAAAATGCAATTCACTGGGAAGGTGCGTCCATGGATACCGGGATGGGACACCCAGCACCATTCGGCGCTTATCACTATCACCAAATCCCAGATTCGCTTGTCATCCAAACCGGCGATACCCCGCAATATCATTCTTCGATTATCGGTTTCGCCTTTGATGGCTTTCCTGTTTACGGGCCGTACGCTTACGCCAATGCAAATGGCACTGGACCTATTGTGCGCATAGAATCATCGTATCGCTTGCGCAATATCACCGACCGCCACACTTTGCCCGATGGTACTGTGCTTTCGCAAAATGAGTGGGGTCCAGCAATCAACAGCAATTACCCACTGGGTGCATACAACGAAGATTATGAATATGTGCCTAGCCTCGGCCATCTAAACGAATTTAATGGCCGCTTTTGTGCAACGCCGGAATATCCGCAAGGCACGTTTGCTTATTTCGCAACGCGTGACGCGAATGGCGAGGCAGCGTACCCATACCTAGTTGGCCCAGAATATTACGGGGTTGTCGAGACCGGTAACCTTGGCCCTGGAGGAGGACATACGACTCCACCACCATCAGCAACGGATTACGCACCATTCGAAATCGGACTATCACAGTCCACTACAGGCGGTAGCTCGCAAGTGGCAATCGCTGGCGCACCGTTAAACTCTACGGTGAAACTCGCCTACAGCTTATCCGGAATGAATGGCATACAGTCACCTTATGGCGTGGCTGCCTTATCCATGCCTGTAGTTGTATTGCCAACCGCTCAATCTAATTCGCTTGGGCGCGCGACCATACCTGTCTCTATTAACCCGAGCATGGCGGGCATCACAGTTTATATGCAAGCCGTAGCAAATCCAGGCACGGCAACAGGTATGCTATCTCTACCTGAACGCATAACTGTTCTATGATACGAAAATTACTACTTCTTCTAATGTTAGGAGCTTTGGCATCATGCCAAGGCCCCTTGCCATTGATGTATTTTCCTGATGGCCGAGCGCCGCTTAACGAAATATTTAGTTTCGAAATTGAACTAGTTGATGGCCCCGCCGACAAGATTAGCGTCGATGCCGATATGCCTTCGCATGGTCATGGCATGATCACCGAGCCAATAGTCACCAAAATAGATGCTACGCATTACCAAGTAGACGGAATGATGTTACACATGCCCGGCTACTGGGAGATCTACATTGAAGTCACACGCAATGGAGAAAGTGAAAGCTTTATGATGCCGCTAACCCTAGAAGCATGGGAATAATTGTATTGGCCCTTGGTTTAACATCGATGATGCAATTGTCGGTTGAATTAACCGAAAACGAATTGCGCGCGATGTTGTCGTTGTCGCCACCTCAGGCTCCAGCGCCGCTACCCAAGCCGACTAATGTTTTTGCCGACAACCCCGATGCGGCCCAGCTTGGTAAAAAATTATTTTTTCTCGAGGGCTTGGCGGG
>CAXGOF010000198.1:0-3139 GCA_964011335.1 uncultured bacterium | reverse complement strand
CAAGGCCTGGCGGGATTCGACGTCCAGATGGTTGGTAGGCTCATCTAGCAGCAGTATGTGTGGTTTGTCGCAGCTCATAAGAGCAAACAAAAGGCGGGCTTTCTCGCCACCGGAAAGATTTTCGATTATGGTTTCCGCACGGTCTTGGCCAAAACCAAAATAACCCAAATGAGCACGCCGCTGCGTTTCCGTGTCGCGCGGACGGCGAGAAGCCACTTCTGAGAGCGGTGTGCCTTTGACGTTAAGTTCATCCGCCTGATGCTGAGCGAAATAACCGACGCGTAGTTTTCCAGATTTAGTTTGCTTGCCGGATAGCGCCGCAAGTCTACCGGCCAGAAGTTTGATCAACGTGGATTTGCCATTGCCATTTGCACCGAGTAGGGCAATTCGGTCATCATCATCAAGCCTGAGGTCGATGCCGCTTAAGACTGCTTTTCCATCATAGCCAACGGCAACTGTATCCATCGTGAGAAGCGGCGGCGCAAGGCGGGAGGGCACAGGGAAATCGAAGGTGACAGTACGCTCTTCCTGGCTCTCGGCGATAGGTTTCATTCGTTCCAATTGCTTTAGCCGAGACTGGGCTTGTTTCGCCTTAGTCGCCTTGTAGCGGAACCGGTCGACAAAACTTTGAATATGAGCGCGTTGTAAATCCTGTTTCACCCGCTGTTTGGCATCATGTTCAAGGCGCATACGTCTTGTTTGTTCAAAACGGTCATAGCCGCCCTGATAAAGGGTTAGTTTGCCATTCTCTAAATGCAGGATTTCGCCAACGACGCGGTTTAATAAATGGCGGTCATGGCTTACCAATAGGACGGTGCCCCGGTATTTTTTGAGATAATCCTCTAGCCAAAGTGTCGCCTCCAAGTCGAGATGATTGGTGGGCTCGTCAAGAAGTAGTAAATCGGGTTCCGTATAAAGTAAGCCGGCTAGGGCGACACGCATGCGCCAACCACCGGAAAAGTCGCTACAGGAGCGTTGTTGTGCTTCTTCGTCGAAGCCAAGTCCTGCGAGAATTCGTGCGGCTCGCGCCGAGGCCGTATGGGAATCGCGGTCGCGCAGGCGTTCGTGAATTTCGGCTATCCGTGTCGGGTCGGTAGCAGTTTCTGTTTCCTTCATGAGATTGCTTAATTCCGTGTCGGCGGCAAGAACCGTATCGAGGAGGGATATTTGTCCGCTTGGGGCTTCTTGAGCGGTCACGCCGATACGCCAACGGCTTGGTGTTTCGACATCGCCATCTGCAGTACTGAGTTCCCCGGTGACGATCCTGAGTAGAGTGGTTTTACCGGTGCCATTGCGTCCGACCATGCCTACCCTGTGGCCAGGGCTGATAGTGGCTTCTGCTTCGTCCAGTAGGACCCGTGCCCCGATACGATAAGTAATGTGATTAAAACGCAACATAGAGCGCGGTGTATCACGGGGGTTGTCTAGGAGGAAACCTGTTCCTTAATTTTGCCGGCTTTGTGAAAACCTGTCATGCTAAGGGATGGCTCATCTGAAAGGCTTAGATTTGAGAAAGTTTCGCGCGTCGCTAAATGAAGAGCGTGCGTGCCTTCTTGAATTGAGCGATGTTTCGGAAGGTGATCGGAAAACGGTGACACTGGATCAGCAAAGTTTTGGGCGCTTGTCGCGCATGGACGCTATGCAGGCCCAGGAGATGTCGAAGGCGCTCGATGGACGTCGACAGCGCCGTTTGCTAATGATTGACAATGCCTTAGCACGTATAGACGAAGGGCAGTACGGATATTGTGAGGCGTGTGACGAGGACATTCCCCTGAAACGCCTAGAGATTGACCCTGCGGTCCGGCGCTGTGTGAAATGTTCCGATTAAATAACTCTTCACCATTTTAAATGTTTGAAAAGCTTAAAGCATGGGCACGTGCCTTAATGCGAGATGTTTTAGCGATCTATATAGCTGTGCGGGATCCGCGCATTCCTTTGGGGGTAAAGCTGCTAGCACTGGCGACGGTAGCCTATGTATTTAGCCCAATCGACCTCATCCCCGATTTTATACCGGTCATCGGCTATCTGGACGACCTTGTTTTAGTGCCTATGGCGATTTGGGTGATCCTGAGGTTAACGCCGGAAATTGTAATAGCTGAATGCCGTGTAAAAGCGAAAAAGCAGTTCGTGGGAAATGAGGCCGTTTCGGTTTTTGGTACTGCGATAGTGGTGATGATTTGGGTGTTATTTGGGTTTGGTGTTTGGTGGTGGATGATAGACGTTGATGTGGCGATTAGTGCTCAATAGCTATCAGTTGTTCCAGAATTATTTAAACTTGCACCAACGTCGCTTTGAAGACGAAACGGGGATACTTTTATTGCTGACTTTATAAGCTTAATTGGGTAGGCGGGTCCAAAAATAGCAGGTTCATAATAATATCTAAGCTGACTGTGCCGCCGACAGTGTGAAGTACGATATTTTATAATCGGCTCAGGCCGCAAAGACACGCTTCCACCAGATTACCCAGGCAATGATGAAGCAGCCGCCAATTAATAGTGTTGCAATGATAGCGAAACTGGCTGCAATTCCCCACCATTCTGCCGCATAACCCATGAATGCCGGGACTATAATGTTGGAAAGACGGTTAACCGTGTTGCGAAGGCCCACGGCGGCGCCTTGATGGGCCGCACCGACATTGCGCGATAAAATGGAATAGATCAGCGGCTGATTGACACCCTGGGAAAAGCCACGCGCAACTGTAGTCACTAATATTAGTGTAAAGGAAGATGCCACAATCGGCGTAAGACATATAAAAAAAACAGCACTACCGACAAATATAACAACTAACCAATGAGCCTTGCCGCGGGCTGCGAACCAACCTGCAGCGAGGCTGCCGAGCCCTACCGACAACTCTGATATTCCGGTTAGAAATCCTATAGTGGTGCCAGGTATGCCGACGCTGTTTAAGTATACGACAAAAAATGAGGCTTGGATGGCACCGGGCCCGTTGCGTAGCATCGTGATCGCAAGCGTAAAGGCGACTGCTGGAATGCGGGCTAGTGCCATTGCGTCTCGATAATCCGCCCAGCGGGGGAGTAGGTCTATAACGGCAAATGTTTGTTCGTCTTCGAGGGTACTTTCTAGCTGATTGATTTTGGTTGGCTTCGGAATAAGCACTACTGAGGATAGGGTTAAGAAC
>CAXGOF010000197.1:0-3222 GCA_964011335.1 uncultured bacterium | reverse complement strand
CCCACCGCTAAGCCATCTAGGCCATCAGTAACATTAGCTGCGTGGCTAAATCCGAGAATACACACTATTTGTATGACGAAGAACACCACACCTAGCACCAGTAGGCTCATACCTGGACCAATCACCATATCCTTAAAGACCGGCATGAAAATATATCGCATTTGTGGGTACGAACTAGCGGCATCACCCAGCTTCCATAGCAAGCTAACGACTAGAAGTGTTAGAAGCAGCGTCGGAATCATTTTTGCCTTACGCGACAAACCCTTACGTGGGTCATTCGGATTCGCCTTAACTTGGTCATCGAAAAAACCTATGGTGCCCATACCGACCATCAACACCATTCCGATTAAGACCAGCGGCTCATCCATACGCCCAAAGACCATCGTGCTAATCAGCACCGATGCCAACCAGAAAACCCCGCCCATCGTCGGCGTACCGTCTTTGCCCGCCTGACGGTAGGCCTCTGCGACTTCGTCGCAATCCGAGTTATCGCTACGCTCACCAACCTTGCTTTCGCGCAAACGCTTAATGAGGGGTTTACCAATTACTAAGGCAACAGCAAATGAAAAGATAAATGCCGCGCCCGCTCGAACCCCAATATAGCTAAATGCGGCAAAGGGGCTGAATAAATCAGACAAGAATGGGATTAGCCAGTTGATCATTTTATCGTAGTAGGCAGAAGTGCTTCGAAATCAATGAGGACGCGCTCGAGTTGGTCTGCGCGTGAGGCCTTGAGCAAAACCAAATCGTCAGCCCCACAATAGTTGGATAAAAACATCGAGGCCGCTGCACTATCAGCAACGCGCACCACTTGGATTTGCTGCGGCACAGCGTCGGCAATAACAGACGCCAACTCGCCCACACAAAGCACGACATCAATGGCGAACTCGTCAAGTGAACGGCCTACTTGCGCGTGTAATGCATGCTCCTCTGAGCCAAGCTCCTGCATAGAGCCAAGCACTGCGACGCGACGGCCGCCACAAGGCAACTCTGACAATGCACGTAGCGCAGCGAGCATGGATGTTGGGTTAGCGTTATATGCGTCATCAATAAAGTCAACATCACCGATACGTAGTTGCTGAAGGCGTCCATGTGGCTTAACTAAGCATGACAAGGACTCTTTAATATGTTCAGGTGAGACTTGACACGCAAGTGCGATTTCGGCCATCAACATCGCTAGGCGCAACTCATGCGGCGCGATACAGGCCACTTCTGTTTCGCCAAGCCGCGGGTGAGTTACTGTGAACTTAGTGCCGTCAAAGCGGTAGCTGTACGCAGTATGGTCGCAGACATGAGACTCTGCCAACCAACTAGACTCTTCGTCGCTCAGCAACTCTAAACACAAATTATCTATCCATACCGAGCCGCTTGGTGAAACCGATTGTAATAACCTGTTTTTTTCGTGAGCGATTGTTTGCAAATCGCCTAAACCTTCAAGGTGAGCTGCACCAATAGCCACAATAGTTGCCAAATCTGGCTTGACGACATCAATCAAATACTGCATTTCACCAGGTTCGTTGATACCATATTCTAGAACGATAAAATCAACGTCGCGCGGAGCACCAAGCATCGCCAACGGCAATCCAATCTCTGAGTTGTATGACTTGGGAGCAGCATAAGCGGCGAGTGGACTCTCAAAAAACAATTGCAATAGAAAATCTTTTGCTGTCGTTTTCCCGACAGACCCAGTTATACCAATTACTTTACCGCGGCAATGCGCACGGTGGAACGTCGCCAAATCGGCAAGTGCGCGCAAACCATCCGCAACAACGATTTGTGGCACGGAAAACTCTTTGCCCATGTCACGCTCCACGACTAGCAATTGAGCACCATTTGCAATTGCGCTATCAAGGTGCTCGTGACCATCACTCTTCGCGCCTGGCAACGCGACAAAAACATCGCCGGTGCCAACCAATCTAGAGTCAACTTCCATCTTCGGCAGTTCGGTGTCCGCAACATCGCTTGGCACTGACGCCTTCAATGCCGCGTACACTTGATGAATAGTCATACCAGGCATTGCACCGCCTCAAGTATTTGTAAACGATCGTCAAAGGAATGACGGACGCCATTTATTTCTTGATAGGCTTCGTGACCTTTGCCTGCTACCACCAACACATCGTTAGGACTAAGAGATTCAACTGCAAAACGAATCGCATCATCACGCTCAACAATACTGTGGGAGTCTACCACTCCATCGTCAATGCCGGCCGCGACTTGATCCATAATGGACTCTGGCGATTCTGTGCGCGGGTTATCAGAAGTGAGTACGCACCAATCGGCATGATTGCTAACCGCTCTACCCATAGCTTTACGTTTCGCATTATCTCGGTCACCACCGGCGCCGAAAACGACTTTAAGAACGCACTTAGGGTAGCTAGTACGCAGGGCCGCCAGCACTTTCTCAAGGGCGTCAGGAGTATGCGCGTAATCAACGAACGCTAAGCCTTGATGCACAACTACCTGCTCAAGGCGCCCATCGGCCGCTGGCTGCGAAGACAATGCGGAGCACACATCGTACATGGGCAATCCCTTAGAGAGCATCATCAATGCCGCCAAGAAAATATTTTCACCATTATGATATCCGCATAGTGCACTCTCGATGACGCCCTGCTGATCCCCCCAATCGAAAGTAACCTGAACGCCCTTTGCCGATTCTGTGATTTCACAAACGGCATCAGCTTGCGCATCGCAACTGGACCAGCTCTTTATTTCAGCCGCTGCAGAGCTACACAAATCTATCAGCATCTCTGAGCGTGGCAC
Organism: uncultured bacterium; assembly: GCA_964011335.1. Classification (GTDB taxonomy): domain Bacteria; phylum Planctomycetota; class UBA1135; order UBA1135; family UBA1135; genus JAPKEZ01. Next base: position 462 of record CAXGOF010000197.1, on the reverse strand, counting down.
AAAAGCGATTGCCGTGGATGGCAAGCTGTTGATCAACTGCATTTTCGCTGCAGCATACTTTTCGAGAGTGTGATGGTAATCTAAGTGCTCATGACTTAGATTGGTAAAAGCAACGCAATCGAAATCGACTGCCGTGACACGGCGTTGCACGATGCCGTGCGAACTTGCCTCAACGATTGCTGCGTCATACTGCGCCTCATTCAATTCGGCCAGCCAATCGTGAACGATATCAGCCGATGGTGTCGTGTTTAAATTCGGTGTGATTCCTTTACGGTCAATCATGCCAAGAGTACCGCATGATGCAGCTTTAATACCTAATTGCTCTAAGGCTCCGCGCACTAAATGGGCAACCGTAGTTTTACCATTAGTACCGGTGATAGCGGCGCACCACATCTTTGAACTCGGTCACCCGGCGAGCAGGTCCGCACAGTGCGCAGCAGCTAACGCCAGCTCATCACCAAC
>CAXGOF010000196.1:0-3226 GCA_964011335.1 uncultured bacterium | reverse complement strand
CTCAGCCATCCCAGTCATCTTCGTCAAGCGCGTCTTCGATGGACACAATCGGGTACTGTGAACACCACGACTTGTACATTTCAACCATCTCATCAGAGGAGTGGGGCTTTTCTTCGAAGGTGTAAACGCCATCGTTGTGAATCTCAGAAGCAGCTACATCAAGTGCAATGGCCATCTGCTTAGGGCCCGCTTTCAGGCCGGTGTCTTCGATTGCTTGAAGCAGCAAATCGATAGCCGCTATGTTTGAGATAAGGTTTGGCGCGAATCCCCCTTCGTCACCGATGGCCGTTGAAAGACCCTGATCACGGCAAAGAGACTTGAGTGAATGGTATGTCTCAGTACACCAGCGCACAGCTTCGCTGAAGTCAGGAGCACCCCATGGCTGAATCATAAATTCTTGAACATCGACGTTGTTATCGGCATGTTCGCCACCGTTTAGCACGTTCATCATTGGCACGGGCAAACGATTTGCGCCGGCTCCACCAAGGTAGCGGAACAGCGGCAGGCCAGCATCGTCAGACGCAGCATGAGCCACAGCCAGCGAAACGCCGAGCAGGGCATTAGCCCCCAAAGCGCTTTTGTTCTCGGAGCCATCAAGCTCAATCAAGGCACGGTCGATTTCTTCTTGCTCGTCCGCGCACATGCCAATAAGAGGCATAGCGAGGATATCGTTGACGTTTGCCACCGCCTGGTGGACGCTTTTCCCGCCGTAGGCTGCATCGCCATCACGCAGTTCAACCGCTTCGTGGATGCCCGTTGAAGCACCGGATGGAATTGCTGCGCGACCGGTTGCGCCTGTAGATAAATCGACTTCAACTTCTAGGGTTGGATTGCCGCGGGAGTCAAGTATTTGACGACTGTGTACTCGGATGATTTCGCTCATGGTTATATGCCTTTTATACAGGGCTTATATCTTAACTTCGACTCCCTGATGTTACACTATGCCTGAATGTTTAGTTTGACCGACATAGATTATCGCTACGGCTCACAAATCATCTTCGACGAAGCTTCGTTGAAGGTTGATAATGGTTGGACTGTTGGCCTCATCGGGCCTAACGGCTCGGGTAAAACCACGCTTTTCCGTTTGCTCACCGGCCAAGAGGTCGAAGAGGCCGGAGTGGTCTCTATCCCAGGTGGTACCACCATCGGATACTTTAATCAAAAGGTAGGCGAAATGAGCGGTTGTAGTCCGGTAGAACAAGCCGTGCGTTGCGCTGGGCGTGTCGCCGAGCTGCGGGCGATATTAGCCGGGCTAGAAGAGGATTTAGCCGACCCAGAGAAGTTCGATGATATTGATCGAATCATGGTCAAGTACGCCAAAGTTCAAGACGAATTTCAGGTATTAGGCGGCTACGATGTCGAAGCACGAGCGCGCGAAGTCCTTTCAGGGCTTGGCTTTAGCGAAGAGCGGATGAGCGGTGAAGTCGGTGTTTTATCGGGTGGATGGAAAATGCGCGTGGCGCTAGCCGGCATCTTGATTCAACTTCCTGATTTGCTACTTCTCGACGAGCCGACTAACCACCTTGATATCGAGTCCATCCTGTGGCTCGAAGGTTTTATTCGTGACTACAAGGGCACAGTAGTTATGACTTGTCACGACCACGAGTTCATGAACCGGGTAGTCGACAAAATCGTCGAAATCGATCAAGGTAAGCTACGCGTTTTCCCTGGTGACTACGATTTCTACTTGGCCCAGCGCGAGCTCGAAGACGCACAACGCCAGGCCGCTTTCGTGCGTCAGCAAGCTCACGTCGAACGCGAATTAAAATGGATCGACTCTTTCCGAGCCAAAGCACACTCTTCGTCGCAAGCTCAGTCGCGTTTAAAGCGTCTCGATAAGTTAGATATCATCGAGCCACCACGCTCACGTCGTCAAAAGTTAGTGTTCAACATTCCGGCTCCACCGCGCTCGGGTAATGACATTTTTGTTGCGGAAGGAATTAGCAAAAGTTTTGGTGATCTTACGGTTTACTCAAATTTAGATTTGCATGTTCGCCGTCTCGAACGTTGGGCATTCTTGGGAGTAAACGGTGCGGGTAAGTCGACACTGCTAAAAATAATGATGGGCGATCTTGCGGCCGACAGTGGCATCTGTAAATTAGGTGCTTCACAGCGAATAGGTTATTTCGCACAGCACACCACTGAGTTATTGCATCCAAAGGAGACTGTATTCGATACCATGGCCAGTGAATTTCCTGGTGAAAGTATAGGCACTTTACGCACTTGTTTAGCATGTTTCGGGTTTGATCCGAACGACATGGATAAGGTGACTCGTGTTTTGTCAGGTGGTGAAAAAGCACGACTTGTTTTGGCTAGAATGCTTTTTAAGCCACCCAATGTCCTTATTCTAGACGAACCTACAAACCACCTTGATATAGAATCTAAGCAAACATTGCTTGAGGCCCTAGCGAAATACGAAGGCACTATCATCTTCGTTAGTCACGACCGCCACTTTCTGGAAGCACTCGCAACTAATGTTTTAGAAATCGATGGCGGTAGTGCGAAGACCTATCATGGCGGCTACAATAAGTATGTCGAGTTTACTGGCCATGCAGCGCCGGGCTCTTAATTAGCTTTTATCACTTCAGATTTTTCCCAGTCAAAAGTGGCTGTCATTTGTTTGCCATGATGCGACCAAACGACAACGCGTTGCTGCTCGCCACTAGCTAAAACCTTTCGTAGGCTTTGAAAGTCTTCTGTTTTCACGCCAGCAACGCTAATGAGTACATCACCTGCTTTCATGCCAGCTTGTTCGGCTAGACCACCCTTGACGAGTTCGTCAATGGTCATAGCATCGCCAAGGAAAACGCCTAAGGAATGGCGCCTCGGGCCACGATTCGCTCTTGAATTATTTGGGGTTTCACGTGGCAAGGCTTGATTCATGTTTGCGATGCGCCACGCACCGGATGCAATCACGCGCACCGAAGCCAATTGATATTCAGGCACGACTTCGTCGATAGTGTCATGTTGTGTATGGTGGATGTAAGTGTAGCTCGCATTGCCATTTTGCTCCCAGAAGAAACCGGGTACACCAACTCTTAAATAGGAGTCGTGGTCCGAGCCAACGCCTTGCGGTAAGCGCTTTACGGGCACTAAGCGGAAGCGTAAATCTTTGTCTTCGTTCTCTGCTGTATGCTCTATCACTGGGCCAAAGGCCTCTTCAAACAAAGGATTTAATTCGGGTGTCGCTTGAATTCCGGAGCAGGTGTTGGTGCCGCCATCATGT
>CAXGOF010000195.1:0-3309 GCA_964011335.1 uncultured bacterium | reverse complement strand
CAGGGTGCGATTTCAGTAGACCGCTAAGTCAAGTTTGATGTCACGACTTTGTCTCAACAAGGATTGGGTCAAAACAATTTTACGTTGCACGTCACCCCACCCGATGGATGGAAGCTAACCAACCCGTCAAGTGGCGACACCATTTCTATTTGGTTCCGAGGCTCTAACTCAGAGTTACAAAACTTCACTACGAGTCAGTGCTCGGCAAGTATCGCGGTTCATTTCGACGCCGACAGCACTCAAGATCGAATTGATTTTATTGTGTCACCGGGCGAACTCGATTGGCTGCGACCAGGCGATGCGCATTATCTACTTAAAGATATAAACCGGGTTCAGCCGCTGCAGAAGCTTACTTTCGAACGTATTACCGAGAGCGTGCACGTGTTGGACTATCGTGACATTACGATTGTTGGCGAGACGGCAAGCACTCACATCATCGATGTCGCGCAAGCCCGTTTCATTAATCACTCACAGGTTACGCTAGCTGGGCCAAAGTTCGCAATGGATCGCTTGCAGCTGCAACTTAGCTATCAAGACGATGACGGGCTGCCTAGTTTGCTAAACCCACTACGCCTCGCAACCAACACCCGGCAAGATGTGCATCCACGCCTGCATCTTGCCGATGAGTGGGAAGCCGCCGGAATACGTATGAGCCCGCGGCAAATTGATGTAAGTGTCCCGGTACGATTAAGGCAAAGCGCAAAGTTTGTTTGGCTGCCTTCTGCAACCGATTTACAAATCTTGCAGGCTGATGACAGTGTTGGTGAATGGCGGGTGCGCCCATGGGAACCGACTCAATGGGTTGCGGAGCTTCCAAATGTAAGCGCCACCGATGCGCGCGCGACTGTCATTAATAGGCAATGGATTAACGACCATGTCGTTTTGCTATTGCCTCTTAGCAATCTATCAAGCGATAGCTTCAGCGGAACTTCCCTGACAGTACAGGCTGCGCTGATTGGCTTTGAAAATGCCGACGATCTTCTGTATTACCAACAGAACATGCGCATTCGTGCCATTGAACCGGACGATGCGATGGTTACTGTATTACGAATCGAACAATGAACACCCCCTTATTTGGCACCGACGGTATCCGCGGCAAGGCCGGGGTTTACCCTCTAGTCGACGACATGATATCGCGCCTCGGGCAGGTTTTAGCCTCCCGCCTGCATTGCGATTTTCCTAATGCCATCACAGGGCACAAAGTTCTAATCGGGCACGATGGTCGCGCTAGCGGCGAATCTTTAGCAGCTGCCATTGCTGCTGGGCTCGCATCTGGTGGCATTGATGTCGACATTGTCGGCTTAGCAACCACCCCCTGCGTCGCTTACTTGACCTATGCTGGCAACTACCATAGTGGAGTTGTCATTTCAGCATCCCACAACCCCGCTGCCGATAACGGTATCAAACTTCTCGGCCATAATGGCGCCAAGCTAGAAAACACGATCGAACAAGATCTCGAAAGCGAATGCTTAAGCGATAAGCAATTTGCCGAGCATTCGCGTCAAGGCAATATCGCGCGCTGCCAAGATTTATGCGTGGACTATATTCTATGGTTACGTGGTGAGGTTTTTCCTGACCTCGATCTTAGTGGTCAAAAAATTCTTATCGATTGCGCGAATGGTGCGGCAAGTGAAATTGCACCACGTGTCATGAAGGCCTTTGGCGCTGAAGCAATACTGATTCATGCTGCTCCAAATGGCAGCAACATCAACCTTGATTGCGGCGCAACTAAGCCGCAAGTCTGCGCTGATGAGATGTTAAAGCATCAATATGACGCTGGGCTAAGCCTTGATGGCGATGCAGATCGCGGTATTTTATGCGACAACACTGGGCGCATACTCGATGGCGATACTATTCTTGCAGGACTGGGGCAAGCCATGTCACAGCAGCAAGAATTGGCCAACAATACTGTCGTTGCGACGGTCATGAGTAACCTGGCACTCGAGACATATCTTAAAGAATCTGATGTCACTCTTCTGCGTACTCAAGTAGGCGATAAGTATGTTGCCCAAGAGATGCGCAACGGTAATCATAATCTTGGCGGCGAGAAGTCGGGTCACATTTTATTTGGTGCCGAACATGGTTTTAGGGGCGATGGTCTCTACACTTTGCTACGAGTACTGCAAGTCATACAGTCGCAAAAGGCCTTTTTAAGCGACTTCGCAGCGGATTACAGCGACTTCCCACAGATTCTGAGTAACTTTAAATCTACCAAGCGTTGCTCCTTGGAGGAGCTGCCACAGCTATATGCCGAGTGCCAAAAAATCGACAGCGAACTCGCTGGCCGAGGTCGAACCGTGGTGAGATTCTCAGGAACTGAGATGCTGTTGCGCTTAATGGTCGAAGCCGACGAAATTGAATTGGTCGAACAATCCTTACAACGGCTCGAAGCTGCTGCGCGGCGTGATAAAATTCTAGCTGATTGACCATGGCAACTTTTTTAGCACTAGAACTGTCGTCATCGCATTGCACAGTTGCCGTTTCTTGCAACAACAAGATTACACAGCGCGATTTCAGCGACCAACGCGGGCGCGGTGTTGTGTGTGCTATTGAAAGCATACTAAGCGAATTGTCGATTGAGCCAAAGCGGCTCGATGCCATTTATGTCGGCATTGGCCCTGGATCTTACACAGGATTGCGGATTGCCTGCTCTGCCGCAATGATGTTTGCGTATTCTCTGGGAATAGAATGTCATGGCATTAATTCATTCGAAGCGATGGCATGGCGCGCTGCAAAGCAGCAGCCGCTTATCATTATTTTAGACGCCTATCGCCAACAATATTATCACGCCGAGTATTGTGTCGAAAAACAAAAACTTATCTGCCTGCAACAACCGCGCATCATCGAGCAAGCAGAGTGGGACAGTACGCGTGAATCCTCGTCTCCAGATACTTGCGCAGAAGACATCCTTCGTTTTGCAAACGAGTTCATTAACAAACACGCTGATACGCCATCCGATCATCTATTTGCCCCCGAACCGCTCTATCTGCGACCACCTGCATTTAGGCAACAAAAAAAAGAGCGCGGCTAAATAAATAGGCGCGCTCTAAAACCTAAAGTGTTATTTACAGATCTTGTGGACGTACAGTCTTGCGGCCGTTTGACTGAGCGCGTGCTTCTGCTTGTGCAATGACACCGTAAACGAATTCGTTTAGTGCAGAGTAAAACTCGCCAGAAACGTTACAATCGGCGACAGCATTCTTAGTGCGTGACTTAGAGATGATCATGTCAAGGGTAGCCTTCTTCTTAGCAGCCTTCTTCTTAGCAGCTTTCTTCTTAGCAGCTTTCTTAGGAGCAGCTTTCTTCTTG
>CAXGOF010000194.1:0-3433 GCA_964011335.1 uncultured bacterium | reverse complement strand
CAACTCTAATGTTTGGCGCGCGTCGTAACACTGTACTTGATCCATTTTCGCCTGTTGACGGCTCAATGGTGTCCATGAATGTCGCGCAAACCGGCGGCTTTCTTGGCGGTGACTGGGACTTTACAAAGTCTACTCTAAAGATGGCTAAGCACTTCGGCTTATGGGAAGACGCTGAGTCGCATCGCTGGATATTGTCATTGAAGGGTGCTGCGATGAAGGCGTGGCTGCAGGGTGACATGACAACGCTACCGTATTCTGAAAGTTTCTTCCAGGGCGGTTACCGAACGTTGCGTGGTTTCGCTTTCCGTGGTACTAACCGAGATGCTAATGGTTTTGCATCGCCAGGCTCTGCTGCATGGAATGCTTCAATAGAGCTGGGGTTCCCGTTGTTCGCGACGCGTAGTCGTCAAGCGGTAAGTATGCTTGAGAATGTGCGTGGCTCGGCTTTTGTCGATTTTGGTGCTTTAGGCAGCGACTTTGGCGCAATGACTTCGACCCGTGTCTCGACGGGAATCGCTGTGCAGGTTCGCATGCCGTTCATGGCGCAGCTACCCATCTCTTTGATATTCGCGAAGCCTTTGCGTCTTGAAGATGATGACCAAACCGCAACCTTCCAACTTCAAATGGGGTCTTCGTTCTAACATGAAAAACATATTCATCATTGTTTTATTGACTGCTCTAACCGGCAGCCTAGTCGCTAATCGTAATGCTGCAGAACCACAGGACATGGTGCGCTATGTTGATTTTTCTCGTTGCATGACGGAGTCCATCGCGCATCAATCTGCAATCGCAAACTTGGCAGCAAATTTTGCTCCAATTAGAGAGCAACTAGAGCAACGAGCTGCAGTTTTGCAGAAAAAATATTCTGAGCTCGAAATAAAAGACCCTTCGTCTGAAAGCTATGCTGTTTTGCGCAGCCAAATTAAGTATGCCGAAGAAAACCTTAAGTTTGATAGTCAAATGGCACAGCGCCAGGCATCTGATAACGAGAACGAGTTGTTCGCACGTGTCTTAGTGCAAATAAATCAAGCATGTGCTGCCGTTGGAGAACGTAATGGTTACTCTGCTTTGTTTGCTAAAGAAATGAGGCTAAACATTCCGTTTCCAGATGTGGCTACTAAAGTTGACGTGCTCTCAAAGCGCACACTTAATTGGTCTAATCCGGCTTACGATGTAACGGATCAAGTAATCGAAATGCTCAACGCCTCTGTTGCTCAAAGGCAGGGCGCTGCAGAGCCACCGCAGCAGCAATAAGTATGGTACGCAAGCAACGCACAATTAAAAAATCCGTCGGCGTTGAAGGGGTAGCTCTTCATTCTGGCGAAGGTGTGACTTTGCTTCTTGAACCTGCGGTTGCCGGGACAGGAATCATCTTCCGCCGCAGCGACCTCGAAGATAGCCCCGATGTGCCAGCACTTGCAGGTCATCTGTCATCATCACAGCGCCGTACTGTGTTGCGCGAAGGTCCTGCGCAAGTTGGCATGGTCGAACATTTGTTATCGGCTTGTCATGGTCTTGGCGTAGATAATCTAGTGGTCACTGTTTCTGGCCCTGAGTTGCCAGGCATGGATGGCTCGCCATTGCCTTACGCTGAGTTGCTTAAGTCAGGCGTTATTGTTGAGCAGAAGCAGCAGCGTCGTGTATTCGAGGTAGTTAATGCCCATGTAATCCGTGATAAGAATTGCGAGATTGTTTTGCTGCCGCCATCAGGTGACGGCTTGAAAATTAGCTATATCCCAGAGTACCCGAACGAAATCGATGCTTCTCCCGTTAGCTTTGATTTAGCTACTGACGATTATTTCTCTGAAATTGCACCGGCACGTACTTTTGTACTTGCCGAAGAAATTGAATCGTTGCTTGATGCGGGTTTTGGCAAAGGTGCAACCGCCGAGAACACCGTGGTGCTTGGCGGTGACACTAGCGTCGACATGCGCATGCCATGCGAACCCACTCGCCATAAGATTGCCGACTTAATCGGCGACTTAGCGCTTGCTGGAGTTGAAATTCATGGCGACATCATCGCACGTAAATCGGGTCATGTGCTTAACCAGTCGCTTGCACAGCACATCCTCTCCGAATACGATATGTTTGCTGTGTCGGATGAGATCAATGAAGATGGCTATGACATCCAAGACGTTATGCGCTTGTTGCCACACCGTTACCCATTTTTGCTTATCGATCGCGTGTTACGTGTTGAAGGATGGCGTCGTGCAGTTGGTGTTAAGAATGTGACTATTAACGAGCCTTTCTTTGGCGGTCACTTTCCTGATCAACCACTGATGCCCGGCGTATTGCAACTAGAAGCTTTAGCTCAGCTCTCAGGCTTTCTGTTGCAACGTAAAATGGACAACACTGGTAAGCTAGTGGTGTTGGCAGCAATCGATAAAGTCCGCTTCCGCGGCGGAGTCGTGCCTGGCGACCAACTTTATCTCGAAGTAGAAACTTTGCGTATGAATCGTTCACGCGCATCCATTAAGGCGCAAGCTAAAGTGGGTAAACGTATCGTCTCCGAAGCGGTTCTTTCATTCGCGATGGTGTCAAGTACATGAGCAATATTCACGAGACTTCATTCGTATCGCCAGGCGCTGAGCTTGATAGCAATGTGACTATTGGCCCGTTCTGTTATGTCGGAAGTAATGTACGCATTGGTGCCGGCACGATTTTAGGGCCCCACGTTACAATCCAAGGGCGTACGACCATAGGCGAAAATAACCATTTCGTGGGTCAGTGTGCTGTTGGCGGATTACCGCAAGATCTCAAGTATGCCGGAGAAGAATCGGCTCTTATTATCGGTGACGAAAACATTGTTCGCGAATTCGTTACGATTAATATTGGTACGGCAGCGGGTTCATGGATTACATCTATGGGCAACAAGAACTTAATCATGGCATGTGCGCATGTCGCTCACGACTGCGTGATTGAAGATAACGTCATCTTAGGTAACAACGTTTTACTAGCAGGGCACGTCCGTGTGGAAAACGATGCGATAGTTTCTGGTGGTGCGGCAGTTAATCACTTTGTGACTATTGGCACTTTAGCAATGGTCGGTGGCATGGCGCGTGTCATTCAAGATATTCCACCATTTATGATTGCTGAAGGTGCGCCAGCGCGCGCACGCGGAGTCAACGTTGTCGGGTTAAAACGTCGCGAATACTCGAAAGAGTCCATTGCTGAATTACGCGATGCCTTTCGTCGCTTGATTGCCGATGAAACTCCAACGACTGTCGCTATTCAAATAATGGAATCAGAAACTAATTTGTTGCCAGACACACGCCGCCTCATTGCTTTCTTGCGCGAGATGGATAGAGGCTTTCAGGGTCGTTACCGCGAATCACTTCGTAGAAATCTAGAAGAAGGTCTATAAAGTGCTTAAAGTAGTGGTAATCGGCGTGGGTCATCTTGGGCGCCACCACGCGCGCATTTTATCTGAAAT
>CAXGOF010000193.1:0-3435 GCA_964011335.1 uncultured bacterium | reverse complement strand
CAAGCCATAGCCTTCAAGATTCAAATCAGTCAGCCCACCCAGTGAAGCTTTCTCAAGAGCTTGATGAAAAGAGAACACATCAGCATCAACGAACTCTTTTTCAAATTGATCCTTCGTTACAAGTCCACCGTGTTTAACAATAACCTCCATCAGCAAATCGCGCTGCTCGCTTTCCAAGGAATCGATACGTCTGGCAATGTTAGCTGGCACACTAAGCATGCCAAACATGTTTTGCGCCGCGGAATCCACAGCGGCACGCGGCACCTTGGTAGAAAGGTATTGATGTAGCCACCCATACAAGGCTAATGGACTTTGCGTACCGCTTGATGGTTGTGGTGAGTAGTCCAAAACTGCCTCAATCTCGGGCGGAACGCCCCATAGAGGCTTATCCGCTGGCGTATTTAATTTGGCCACCAAACCCGTCTCGACCAAGGCACGCAAGCAGTCGACGACGGCCGCGGGTGGCATCTGCCACTCTGAAACGCTATCCGCTATAAACTGATGGTTGACCATGGTCTCTGCAGAACGCAACACTTTAAAGATAGGCAACATATCGCCATAAATCCTCGATCTGGCTTCAGCAACGGCAAACGGATTTGCCATTTGCTGTACCAAGCTCGATATCAGCTCGGCATCGCGCGCCGGAGGCATGCCGCCAATCCAACGCTCATACATCAGATACAAACTACGTTGGCTTAATTGCTGTAAGCCTTCGGCAACACTAATGACGGGTACGGACATTATTATCGTTTAATATTTGTTCAGCGTTAACCAGTTCGTAGTAATAGCCTCGTTCAGTCAAGAAACGTTGGCGTTTTTCAGCGTATTCTTGGTCAACAGTATTCTCGCTCGTCAGAGAGTAAAACTTCGACATCGAGCCGTCACTTTTAGGTCGAAGAATGCGCCCGAGTCGCTGCGCCTCTTCTTGGCGTGAGCCGAATGTTCCGGAAATCTGGATTGCAACATTAGCATCCGGCAAATCTATTGCGAAATTACCCACTTTTGAGATGATTAAGACCGGCACCTGACCACGGCGGAAGGCGTCATACAATTCTTCCCGCTCCTCGTTGGGCATCTTGCCATGGATAAAGGGAACATTAAGTCTTTTGCTTAATTTCTGTAGCTGACTTATGTATAACCCAATAATCAGTATTCGCCGACCCTCATGCTTACGCAGCAAGGCGGTCAACACATCGGTCTTCTGTGGGTTTTCACATGCCAAGCGGTAACGCGCACGCTTGCTTGAGTTCATATAAGTACGCGACAGTTCGTCACTCATCGGTACACGTACTTCGATGCATTCAACACTGGCAATAAAGCCTCCTTGTTCGAGGTCTTTCCATGGTGCGTCATAGCGCTTAGGGCCAATCAAGCAAAACACTTCGTTTTCTTTGCCATCTTCGCGGATTAACGTAGCCGTCAAACCAAGACGACGCCGAGCCTGAATATCTGCTGTAGCACGAAAAACGGGTGCTGGCAACAAATGCACCTCATCATAAACAATCAATCCCCAATCACCTTTTGAGAAGAGATCAAAGTGCAAAAAGTCTTCGCCTTTGGCATGACGATAAGTCATAATCTGATAAGTCGTCAAAGTAATGGGCTTAATCTCTTTGGCCATCCCAGAGTACTCGCCTATTTGCTCAGGACTAATGTTTGTTTTGTCGAGAATTTCACGCCGCCATTGGTTCAAAGCAACGGTGTTCGGTGTCAAAATTAAAGTATGTGCACCAATTTCCGCCATCGCGGCCATGGCCACCACTGTTTTACCAGCGCCACACGGCAGCACCACTACCCCATTGCCTCCACCTGGACGGCCGCTTAGATAAAAAGAGTCGACCGCTGATTTTTGATACTCTCGCAAAGCGAACGTATTGCCATTTGCGGTTGTTTGCGCGAGTTGGATATCAAGCGGTTCGCCATTAATAAAACTAGCTTTGTCACGAACAGGAAACCCTAACTGCATTAATTTGCTTTTTACGAGTCCACGGCGTCCGTGCGAGAGCCAGGCATGCCCTACATCTTCGTCGACCTCTAAAAAATGTCTACTTAGGTCAGGATCTTCGTTTAGCTGTAAAAAAATCTGTAGATCATTCGCTTCGAGTCGCAACGAGCCTTTTTCGTCGTCGAACAGCGTGAATACGCCAGATTTATAGAACCAATTCTCCACTTCTTTGGCAAAGTTTTGTGGCACATCATAGCGAGAATTATTTTGCAAGAACTCGAAAACAGTATCTGCTGTGTAACCAACTGAAGCTGCATTCCATATTGATATCGGCGTCAACTTATAAGTGTGCAGGAATTGCGGAGATTTCTCAAGCTCGGCGAAAGGCAATAAGCCATCACGCATCTCTATGAAGCGTGGATGCTGAGTTTCGACCACAACGGTCATGTCACTCTGCAAAATTAAAGGATTGTCTGGATTCAAATGTTGAACTGTGGATGATTTTCGCGCCACTCAAGCAGCGAACGGTGAGTCGCCAAACCTTGAATTGTAGAGCATAGATGTTTGACTTGTAAGGCATCTAAGCCCTCAAATATTCCGTGGACGCCCACATCAGAGGTAGTTGCGATAAATTCATAAATAATAGGTGCTAAAGTACGCAAACTGCGCGGCATTTGGTCGATCTGTGTCGACAAGCAATACTCTCCAAATCCACACTCAATCGCGGCCTCAACAATCTTCTCCATCTTGGTGCCCTGCAGTGCAGTGCTTAGCTCAAATAAGGGTAGCCGCAGCGCTTGAGTAAAACTAAGTCCTCGTTCAATTAGTGACGACAAATTAGAATCAAAGCCGGTGCCATTACAAGCAGAACATTTCGACAAAAAAGCCGGATGGATTAAAATCCCGCGTTTCGCTTGGCAACTTTGACATTTAGACTTACTGCTACTTGCGAGCAAATCTTTGATTTTGATGCCGCGTAAGCGTGCGTTGTCGCAGCGCGAATAGTATTCCGCTAACATTATGTCAAGCTGCAATGCTTCTCCGAGGCTGTCATAAACACTAGCTGCGCTTGGGTTAAATGATTTAAACGAGTATGAGCTGGTGAAGGACTGCGGGCGTGGTAAAGCGCTACCCAGGCTTGCGACATCGGGCTTTTCAAAGTAACCGGCGGCATCCACGTGGTGCATCGGCAATCCAGAATCACGGCAAGCTTGTGCAAGGAAACGTCCTAGCGTGCTTGGAAAACCAGCGAAGACATTGTCGAACAATAGGCATAAATCTTTGGGCGCGAACAGCAAAATACCGATGATGCGCGAGCTACGTCGCTCGACACTTGTCAAGCTTTGCACCGTACGGTCCGCCGAGATATGGAACAACGAAGTCGGCTCCAGTAATTCTATAGCTCTCAACAAAATAGGATCGTTTGGGACACACTGCACAAGCAGTCGCAGCACGTCATCTATTTTTGTAGCACGCAATCCACTGAGTGA